>NZ_RYYH01000004.1:0-146127 GCF_004378995.1 Campylobacter sp. US53
AATGATAGCGTAGCACAAATTGATCAAACTACTAAAGATAATGTTGAGATTGCTAATGAATCAGCTATTATTTCTAGTACAGTAAGTGATATAGCTAATAATATCTTAGAAGATGTTAAGAAGAAGAGGTTTTAATCTTAGATAACTAGCTAAAAAGCTAGTTATCTCTATAAAATAATATATGTTTAATTCTTTAAGATTTAATGAAATTGTGATATAGACAAATTCTAATTGTTAATATTAAGTATATTTTTTAAATCAAATACATTTTAGAGTGTGATAAAATTCAGGGTTATCAAAACTTGGAGGAAAAGGAACACTCGCTCTAAATTCTTTATAAGCATTACCTGGAAGTTTGTCTATAATTTCTATAGTGTAAGAAACACTTGTATTTTGCATTTTGGCATTGCGGATATTTTTATCATTGAAAATTTCTCCCCCTGCTTTTTTTTGGTTTAATATGCTAAGCATCAAATAGCATTTTCTGATTTCAAATTTAGTAAGATTTTGGACCTTTCCGCTTACGATAACACTTTCATGTCTCAGATCTCTTGTGTAGGTTAGTTTGCTAAGATCGGCTTGAGTGGTGAATTGATTGATTGTTAGAAAAATAGAATATATCAAAAGTGCGATAAAAATAGTAGCTATGGTATAAGAAATCAAAGCCATTTCTTTCTGTTCGACTTTTAGAAAGATTAAAATACAAATCAAGGCAAAGCAAATAAGTAAAATAATAAAAGCTATAATATGAAAAATTGTAAAATGCATTAAAAACACTCCGAAACTAAGCGTATGGTATAGTTATTTTCATAGTTAAAATTTTCAAAAGCAATTCTTTGAAATTGGGTTGCATTTTTCTTTAGATCTTTAATTTCTCTACTTTTTTGTCTAAAAGGGATAAATTTCTTTTTATATTCTTCTATGATATTATCATTAGGTATTTTATCTGCAAAAATTTTAGCTGTAATTTTGCATTCTTTAAAATTATTTTTTGAATTATTTGTAATGTTAAAATCAACAATTAAATCATTTGAGCTTTGTATTATTTTTTGATCTGTAATAGCGGTTTTTCGAGTTCTTATTTCATTGTCTATTAGTTTATACCCATAGATATAAACTAAAAAACAAATAATAATATCAAATGCAATAATAAAAAGTGCTGCTATAGGTCTATGGCGTAAAAATACACAAAGAAGTAAAACACAAGTGAAGAGAAAAAAAACTAATAAAATCAGCATATAATCTACTAAATATAAATGAGTAGTGTAAAAAAGCACGATTTCTCTTAGTTTTTCCACTTGCGTATCCTTTTAGTTCATGTTGGCAGAACTTTGCTTTTTAGCATCTTTGGTATCAACCCAAATGTTTGGCACTGCTCCACCTGGAGTTAAGAAAATTTTAGCATCTTGATTGACTTTTAAAGCTTCATTAAATTCTTTTTGAGTTTCAATTTGCTTTAAATTTAGCAAAGGAGTGTTTAAGCTGTTTGCGATTTCTTTGTTAGAATAAGCTTGTGCATCTGCTTCTATTTTAACAGCCATAGCTTTACCTTTGGCACTGATTATGGTTGCATTTGCTTCCCCTTCAGCTAAAGCAGCTTTTTTTAAGGCTTCTTGATTAGCTCTTTCTACTTCATATTTAGTTCTTTCAGCCTCTTGTTTTGCAATTTGCACGCGTTCGATTTGTTCTTTTACTTTTGAAGGTAAAATAATTTCTCTAAGTTGTACAGCGCGAAGTTCTACAGGTTCGTTTGGTTGGGCTTCTATGGTTTTTCTTATACCTTCTTCTATTTGAGCGGCTATTGTATTACGATTAGTAGGAAGTTCTTCGGCTGTATATTTTCCTACAACACTTCGCACTACATCACGAACAACTGGATCGATAATTTTATTTTCCCAATTTAAGCTCCAAGTAGCTATGGTTTGAGGAACTTGCAAAGGATTTAAACGGTATTGCACTGTAACATCAATAGATACAGGCAATCCACGAGAATCAAGTACAGAAATACTATTTTTATTAATAACACCTGAACCTGAAGATAAATTTTCATTACTTCCCTCTATAGAAGCATAGTTGATTTGTCTTACTCTAGTATCGATTATGGTTATTTTTTGTACAAAAGGTAAGAAAAAGTGAAGTCCTGGTTCTAATGGATTTGGGTCATATTTACCTGTTGTTGATTTAATCCCCATTTCCCCAGAATTTATCACCATAAAAGGTTTTGCAACGATTAAAAATAAGATAATAATAATCACTCCATAAACAAATGGAGAGAATTTTCCAAAACCTTTAAAATTAAATTCTGGTGCTTTGAAATTGAAATTTTGACGGTTGTTGTTTCCGTTATTGTTAGAATTTCCATTTTTTTTATTGAAATAATCATTCAAATCAGCTGGCATTTATTTCCTTTTTTAAATATAAGTTAGCATAGATGCGTATTTTTCATTGCGTCCATAAACTACATCAAAATAAGCATCTTGAAGTTTTTTAGTTACAGATCCTCTTAAACCATTTCCTATTATTCTTGCATCGATATTGTTAATAGGAGTGATTTCAGCGGCTGTTCCGGTAAAAAATGCTTCATCGGCAGTATAAACTTCATCTCTTGAAATTCTTTGGCGAAGCACAGTGACACCAAGATCATGAGCGATTTTAAGCACTGTATCTTGAGTAATGCTTTTTAAAGAAAAATCATTTGGAGGCGTGATTAAAACCCCATCTTTTACAATAAAGAAACATTCTCCTGTTCCTTCTGCGATAAAACCTTCTTCATCAAGCATCAAAGCTTCTTCATAGCCTGCTTCAATAGCTTCAAATTTTGCAATTTGAGAGTTAAGATAATTCGCACTTGCTTTAGCTTTTCCCATGCATGATTTAACACTATTTCTTGCAAAAGACGAAATTTTTACTTTTATGCCTTTTTCTAAACCTTCTTCTCCAAGGTAAGCACCCCATTCCCAAGCTGCAATCCCAACTCTTACAGGAGCTTTTATATGATAAAGTCCCATAACTCCATCACCTAAAAAAATCAAAGGACGGATATAGACATTGCTTTGAAAATTGTTTGCTTTTAAGAGTTCAATTTGTGCATTTTCAAGATCTTTTTGAGAAAAAGGACAATTTAAAAGAGTAATTTTTGCAGACTCTAAAAGTCTTTTGGTGTGATCTTCAAGTCTGAAAATTGCTAAGCCTTTATCTGTTTTATAGGCTCTAGTTCCTTCAAAAACAGCATTGCCATAATGCAAAGAATGGGTTAAAAAGTGCAAAGTTGCATCTTTAAAATCAACTAATTTTCCATCCATCCAAATTTTATCTGCTGAGATCATTTTTTACCTTTTATAGTTGTTTATTTCTTAAAAAATATTATTTTAAGAATAAATCGGGATTTTATCAAAAATATACTAACAATAAGCTTTTATTAAATTAAGGTTTTTTGTTAAAAAAAATATTAGGTATTTTTTGAAATAATTATGAAAAATTATCGTTAAAAAGGAGAAATTATGCCATTGGTAAATATTAAATTAGCAAAGCCGTCTTTAAGCAAGGAACAAAAAGCGGAACTTATAGCTGATATTACCGAACTTTTAAGCACGAAATATAATAAAAGTAGAGAAAGAGTTGTGGTGGTTTTAGAAGATGTGGAAAATTATGACATAGGCTTTGGCGGAGAAAGCGTTGAAGCTATTAAAGCAAAGGCAAGTAAATGAGTTTAAACATAGGAGATAAAGCGCCTCAGTTTGAGCTTTTAAATCAAGATGGGGTAAAAATAGCATTAAAAGATTTTATTGGCAAAAAGGTGATTTTGTATTTTTATCCAAAAGATAATACCCCAGGTTGCACTACAGAAGCTTGTGATTTTAGTGCAAATTATGATAAATTTGGTGGTAAAAATGCAGTGATTATTGGTATCAGTCCTGATAGCGTGGCAAGTCATGAAAAATTTATCTCTAAATTTGATTTAAAACATACTTTACTTAGCGATAGTGAAAAAGAAGTTGCTAAAGTTTATGGAGCTTGGGGGCTTAAGAAAAATTACGGAAAAGAATACGAAGGTCTTATTCGTTCTACTTTTGTTATCGATGAAACAGGTAAGATTGCCCAAATTTATAGTAATGTTCGTGTAAAAGATCATGCTTTAAAAGTGCTTGAAAGTCTTTAATGCTAGTACATATTTGTTGTAGCGTAGATAGTCATTATTTTATTGAAGAACTTAGAAAAACTTATCCTAATGAAAAAATCATAGGATATTTTTATGATCCAAATATCCATCCTTTAAGCGAATACGAACTAAGATTTTTAGATGTAAAAAGATCTTGTGATAAACTTGGTATCAAGCTTTATAAAGGTGAGTATGAGTATGAAAAATGGCTTAATGCTGTGCGTGGTTATGAAGATGAGCCTGAAAAGGGTGCAAGGTGTGAAATTTGCTTTGATGTAAGAATGGGATCTAGTGTTAAATTTGCTGCTAAAATAGGAGAAAAAAAGCTTACTACTACGCTTTTAACTAGCCCTAAAAAAGATTTAGAACAGTTAAAAAATGCTTTACAAAAAGAATGTGAGCCTTATGGGGTAGAGTTTTTAGCTCCTGATTTTCGTAAAAATGGCGGCACTCAAAGGCAGTTTGCTTTAGCAAAAAAAGAAATGCTCTATCATCAAAATTATTGTGGTTGTATTTATGGACTTAAAAAACAAAAACAAGATAAGAATTTCATTGATGAATTAATGTCTTCTGTAAATAAGCAAATTTTACCTGCAAGTATAGAAGCAAGAATAGCTCTTTATAAAAAAGTAGTTTTATGGGAAAAAAAGGGTATAAAATTTGAAATTTTAAGAGAGAAATTTTTAAATTATCGTCTTTTAAGCGCTTTGATAAAATTAGATAAAAAGCCTGTTAAATCTCATATTTTATTTTATTCGCATTTTAAAAACGCTTATACAAGATTTTCTTTAAATGAAGAAAGCTTAAAACAGAATTTAAAAGAAGGTTTTTATAGAAGCACCAAAGATGAAATGGTTTTTGTAGAATTTTGGCGTTTTAATACATTTTTTAAAAATAAATGGAAAAATTTTGAAGATTTTTTAAAAAGACCTTTGAGTGTGCAAGCAGAAATTAAATGGCGCAATAAATTGTTTGGAACTTATAATCTTAGCCCTATTATCATCCTTGAAAATATTTTACCTTCAAGATATGAAGTGATAGCAAAAAGTGAAATTTATCATGATAATCAAGAGGTGCTTGTAGAAATTTAAGAAATTTATTAAGAAAAACTTTTTTTGTTAATGTAATTTTTAATGATTTTTTTATATAATAAAATTTTTAATTGTTTTCAAGGTTAATTTAATAATGATAGATGTAATGCAAATTCAAGAAATCTTACCACACCGTTATCCTTTTTTACTAGTAGATAAAATTACAGAATTAAAAGTTAAAGAAGTGGTGCGAGGATATAAAAACATCAGTATAAGTGACCATGTTTTTATGGGACATTTTCCAGGGCATCCTATTTATCCTGGAGTTTTGATTTTAGAAGGTATGGCTCAAACAGGTGGAGTTTTAGCTTTTGAAAGTATGGAAGATAAAGTGGATCCAAAAAGTAAAGTGGTTTATTTCACAGGCATAGATGGAGCAAAATTTAGAAATCCTGTGCGTCCTGGAGATAGGCTTGATTATGAAATGAGCGTGGTTAAAAATCGTGGTAATATGTGGATTTTTAAAGGGCAAGCTTTTGTAGATGGAAATTTAGTTGCAGAGGCCGAGCTTAAAGCTATGATAGTGGATAAATAATGAAAAAAATTCATCCAAGTGCGGTGATTGAAGAGGGTGCACAACTTGGTGACGATGTTGTAATAGAAGCTTATGCCTATGTAAGCAAAGATGCTAAAATAGGTAATGATGTTGTCATCAAACAAGGTGCTCGAATTCTTTCAGATACAACTATAGGTGATCATTCTCGTGTATTTTCTTATGCTATAGTAGGTGATATTCCTCAGGATATATCTTATAAAGAAGAGCAAAAAAGCGGTGTTGTTATAGGAAAAAATGCAACTATTAGAGAATTTGCAACGATAAATTCAGGTACAGCTAAAGGAGATGGTTTTACTCGTATAGGCGATAATGCTTTTATTATGGCTTATTGTCATATTGCTCATGATTGTCTTTTAGGTAATAATATTATTTTAGCTAATAATGCAACTTTAGCAGGACATGTAGAGCTTGGAGATTTTACGGTTGTAGGCGGGCTTACACCTATTCATCAATTTGTCAAAGTAGGTGAGGGTTGTATGATAGCAGGAGCAAGTGCACTTTCTCAGGATATAGTACCGTTTTGTTTAGCAGAAGGAAATCGTGCAAGTATTAGAAGTTTAAATTTAGTAGGTATTCGTCGTCGTTTTGATAAAGATGAAGTAGATAGACTTAGCAGAGCTTTTAAAACTTTATTTAGACAAGGAGATTTAAAAGAAAATGCTAAAAATTTGCTTGAAAATCAAGAAAGTGAAAATGTTAAAAAAATGTGCCATTTTATATTAGAAACAAAGCGCGGAATTCCTATCTATAGGGGTAAAAATAATGCCTAGAAAATGTAGTTTTTGCAATGAAGTGGAGAATCCACAAAGAAGAATTTTAGCAAATGAAAATGATGATGCTTTTATTTGTGAATATTGCGTTGAAGGTGCTTATAGTATTATTTATGGAGAAGAAAAAGAATTTAAAGAACCTAAACAAAGCCATAATACAGAATTTAAAGATATCACTCCAAAAGAATTAAAAGCTTATCTAGATCGTTATGTCATAGGACAAGATAGAGCTAAAAAAGTTTTTAGTGTTGGAGTATACAATCATTATAAAAGACTTTTTAAAGCCGAACTTCAAGATGATGATACAGAGCTTTTTAAGTCAAATATTTTACTTGTTGGGCCAACAGGAAGTGGAAAAACTTTATTGGCGCAAACTTTAGCTAAATTTTTAGATGTACCTATAGCAATTTGTGATGCAACTTCTTTAACTGAAGCAGGATATGTAGGTGAGGATGTGGAAAATATTTTAACACGTCTTTTACAAGCTGCAGATGGAGATGTGCAAAGAGCTCAAAAAGGTATAGTTTTTATTGATGAGATTGATAAAATTGCTAGAATGAGTGAAAATCGTTCTATTACTCGTGATGTAAGTGGAGAGGGTGTGCAGCAAGCTTTACTTAAGATTATCGAAGGAAGTTTGGTAAATATTCCACCAAAAGGGGGAAGAAAACATCCAAATCAAGAGTTTATACAAATTGACACTTCAAATATTTTATTTGTTTGTGGTGGAGCTTTTGATGGTTTGGAAACTATCTTAAAAAGAAAACTTGGCGATAAAGTTGTGGGCTTTTTTGATGATGCAAAAGAAGAAAATAAAGCTTTACTTGAGAAAATTGAACCTGATGATTTGGTGCATTTTGGTTTGATTCCTGAGCTTATAGGTCGTTTGCATGTGATTGCATCTTTAAATGAGCTTAATGAAGAAGATATGGTAAGAATTTTAACTGAGCCTAAAAATGCCATTATTAAGCAATATCAAAAGCTTTTTGCTATTGATGGAGTGAATTTAAAATTTGAGGAAGATGCTCTAAGAGCTATCGCACAACTTGCATTGGAGAGAAAAACAGGGGCTAGGGGGCTTAGAAGTATTATAGAAGAAATGATGATAGATTTAATGTTTGAGTTACCAGAGTATAAAGACTATGATATTGTAATAACCAAAGAAGTTGTTAAAGACAATGCAAAGGCATTATTAATAAAAAGAAAAATAAGTTAAAAAGGATAGAAATGATATTAGATCAGCTTATAGGATTTTTTTCTAGTGATATGGGGATTGATTTAGGAACAGCTAATACGCTAGTTTTGGTAAAAGATAAGGGTATAGTGATAAATGAGCCTTCTGTTGTGGCAGTTGAAAGAGAAAGGTATGGTTCCAAAGCAAAAATTTTAGCCGTAGGTAAAGAAGCTAAAGATATGGTGGGAAAAACTCCAGGCAATATCGAAGCTATTCGTCCTATGAAAGATGGCGTGATTGCAGATTTTGATATGACTGAAAAAATGATCCGCTATTTTATAGAAAAAACACACCGTAGAAAAAGTTTTTTACGCCCTAGAATTATCATTTCTGTTCCTTATGGTTTAACTCAAGTAGAAAGAAAAGCGGTAAGAGAAAGTGCTTTAAGCGCAGGTGCAAGAGAGGTATTTTTGATTGAAGAGCCTATGGCAGCAGCTATTGGTGCAAGTTTACCTATACAAGAGCCTAAAGGAAATTTGGTAGTAGATATAGGGGGTGGAACTACTGAGATTGGAGTGATTTCTTTGGGTGGACTTGTGATTTCAAAGTCTATTCGTACGGCTGGAGATAAGCTTGATATGAGTATAGTTAATTATGTAAAAGAAAAATACAATCTTATCATAGGTGAAAGAACAGGCGAAGAGATCAAAATCACTATAGGTTCAGCAATACAACTTCCAAAAGAGCTTTCTATGGTGGTAAAAGGACGCGATCAAGTAAGTGGACTTTTAAGTCGTATTGAACTTACAAGCGAAGATGTAAGAGAAGCGATGCGTGAGTATTTAAAAGAAATTGCTGATGCTTTAAAAATGGTTCTTGAAATGATGCCGCCTGATTTAGCAAGTGATATAGTAGAAAATGGTGTAGTTTTAACAGGTGGCGGAGCATTGATTCGTGGTCTTGATAAATACTTAAGTGAAATTGTACGTTTGCCAGTTTATATCGCAGATGAACCGCTTTTAGCTGTAGCAAAAGGAACAGGTAAAGCTTTAGAGGAAATTTCATTATTACAACAATTAACCAATGAAGAATAAGATTTTTTATGTTCTTGTCTTAGCCTTTTTGGTTTTTATATCTTTTTATTATGGAGGACTTATTAAGCAAAATGTTCTCCGTGTTAATGATTTTGTTATAGGTAATTTTTATAATATTAAAGATTATTTAGGAGAAAAAATTTCAGAACACTTTAATCAAGCAAATCAAATTCAGCAACTAAAAGCTAGAAATAAAGAATTAGAAGATATTGCTGTAAAGGTAACTAGTTTTGCAAATCAATTAAATCGTATTTTAGAGGATCAAAATTCTACAAAATATTTACCTCAAGTTTCTTTAACTAGAGTTATTTCTTATGTTCAATTGAATGATTATAAAAAATTATGGTTAGATTGGAGCAAAATTCCCGTTGGTAAAAATCGTGGTTTGATATATCAAGGATATACCGCAGGTATAGCTATTAATAAAAATGGTAGAGCAATGGCTCTTTTACAAGGTGATGATCAGTGTGTTTTTTCTGTTTATATAGGAAAATCCAAAGCTCCAGGTTTAATCCAAGGTGAAGATGGCAGGATTGTGGTTAAATTTATTCCAAAATGGGCAAAAATTAATATCGGAGATGAAATTTTAACAAGTGGACTTGATAATATTTTCTTTTCAGATATACCTGTTGGGATTGTGAATAGAATTGATGATGAAGATATGTATCAAAGTGTAGAAGTAAAGCCTTATGTTAAGATTAGTATTCCTGCTTATTTATATGTAGTAGATAATTTATAAGTCAAGGATTAGACTTTTTAAAAAAATTTCTATATTTTTGCTAATTATTATAACTTTGTTTAATGCTAAAAATTTTATTAAATTATCAAATAAATTTTTATAATCGAATGAGAATTTTATAAAAAATCTTAAATTTCTTTATGTATTATTTCCTAGATTAAAAGCAGAGTGTTTATTTTTTAAAATTATATCGATAATTTCAAAGTTTATAAAACTAATTTTTGTTATAATCAGCCCAAATTTATGCTCTTAGGAAAATTTATGCCAAAACGAACAGATATTAAAAGTATTTTACTTATAGGAAGTGGTCCTATTGTGATAGGACAAGCTTGTGAATTTGATTATTCTGGAACTCAAGCCGCAAAGACTTTAAAAGAATTAGGATATCGTGTAGTATTAATTAACTCAAATCCTGCAACCATCATGACAGATCCCGAATTTGCAGATGCGACTTATATAGAACCCATAACAAAAGAAAGTATTTTAAGTATTATTAAAAAAGAAAAAATTGATGCAATTTTACCAACCATGGGTGGACAAGTAGCGTTAAATGTTGCTATGGAAGTTTATGAAAGTGGACTTTTAGGAGATGTGAAATTTTTAGGTGCAAACCCTGAGGTGATTAAAAAAGGTGAAGATCGTCAGGTCTTTAAAGAATGTATGAAAAAAATCGGCATGGATTTACCAAAATCGATGTATGCGTATAATTATGATGAAGCTTTAAAAGCTGTAGATGAAATTGGCTTTCCTTTGATGATCCGTGCTTCTTATACTTTAGGAGGTGCTGGAAGTGGTGTGGTTTATAATATGGACGAATTTAAAGAACTTGCCAATACTGCTTTAGCTTTATCGCCTATCCATGAAATTTTGATTGAAGAAAGTTTGTTGGGTTGGAAAGAATATGAAATGGAAGTTATACGCGATAGAGCGGATAATTGTATCATAGTTTGTAGTATAGAAAATATCGATCCTATGGGAGTTCATACAGGAGATAGTATTACAATAGCTCCAGCATTAACTTTGACGGATAAAGAATATCAAGTTATGCGTAATGCTTCTTTTGCTATTTTGCGTGAAATTGGCGTAGATACAGGCGGAAGTAATGTGCAGTTTGCTATCAACCCAAAAAATGGAAGAATGATAGTTATAGAAATGAATCCAAGAGTTTCAAGATCAAGTGCTTTAGCTTCTAAGGCAACGGGCTATCCTATAGCAAAGGTTGCGACACTTTTGGCAGTAGGCTTTAGTTTAGATGAGATTAAAAACGATATTACAGGAACTCCTGCATCTTTCGAGCCTGTGATTGATTATATCGTAACAAAAATTCCTCGCTTTACTTTTGAAAAATTTCCAGGAGCAAACACAACTTTAGGTACAGCTATGAAAAGTGTGGGTGAGGTAATGGCTATAGGACGCACTTTTAAAGAAAGTATACAAAAAGCACTTTGTTCTCTTGAGCGTTCTTTGAGTGGTTTTGATAGAGTAAAATTTGAAGATAGAAATGATCTTGTTTTTAAAATTCGCAATGCCAATGAAAAGCGTTTGCTTTATGTTGCTCAAGCTTTTAGGGAAGGTTTTAGCGTAGAAGAACTTTATGAGCTTTGTAAAATAGATCCTTGGTTTTTAACACAGATTAAAGAAATTGTAGATTTTGAAGAGCAAATTGATATGGATATTTTAAACAATAAAGCTCTTTTGAGAAAAGCAAAAACTATGGGCTTTTCAGATAAAATGATAGCCCTGCTTGTAAATTTGAAAGATAATTTAGAATTAAGCCAAAATGATATTTATTATGCAAGAATGAAGCAAAAAATCATCGCAGAATTTAGTGAAGTGGATACTTGTGCGGGTGAATTTGAAGCCTTAACTCCTTATCTTTATTCAAGTATTAATGTAAGCGAACTCACTCAAAGTAAAAACGATGCTAAGGATAAAAAAGAAAAAAAAGTGATGATTATAGGCGGGGGGCCAAACCGCATAGGACAAGGTATAGAATTTGACTATGCTTGCGTACATGCTTCTTTTGCGCTTAAAGATATGGGTATTAAAACTATTATGTATAATTGCAATCCTGAAACCGTTTCGACTGACTACGATACAAGCGATATTTTGTATTTCGAGCCTATTGATTTTGAACATTTAAGAGTGGTGATTGAGCGTGAAAAACCTGATGGAGTGATTGTGCATTTTGGTGGACAAACTCCTTTGAAATTTGCTAAGCGTTTGAGTGCTTTTGGAGCTAAAATTATAGGTACTAGTGCAAGAGTAATTGATATGGCAGAAGATAGAAAGAAATTTGCCGAATTTATTACAAAATTAGGCATCAATCAGCCAAAAAATTCCACTGCAATAAGCGTGGAAGAAGCAGTGCTTAAGGCTAGTGATATAGGATATCCTGTGCTTGTAAGACCAAGTTATGTTTTAGGTGGGCGTGCGATGCGTGTGGTAAATGATGAGGCTGAACTTAGACTCTATATGCAAGAAGCTGTGGATGTAAGCGATAAAAGTCCTGTTTTGATCGATCAGTTTTTAGACAATGCTACAGAAATTGATGTTGATGCGATTTGTGATGGCAAAGATGTTTATGTGGCAGGAATTATGGAGCATATAGAAGAAGCAGGAATTCATTCAGGTGATAGTGCTTGTTCTTTACCACCTTGTAATATCGATGAAAAAATGCAAGAATTTATTGCACAAAAAACAGCAGATATTGCTTTAAATTTAGGAGTTGTAGGGCTTTTAAATATACAATTTGCTTTACATAATAATGAGCTTTATATGATAGAAGTAAATCCTAGAGCTAGTCGTACTGTGCCTTTTGTTAGTAAAGCTACGGGTATTCCTTTAGCAAAAGTGGCAACGCGTGTGATGTGGCAAGGAAATTTAAAAGAAGCTTTAAAATTTTATGATACTTTCAAAGTGGTTAATTTTGATACTAAAATTTTACGCCCTAAAACTCCAAAATATATGAGCGTAAAAGAAGCAGTATTTCCATTTGCAAAACTTAGCGGAAGTGATTTAGAATTAGGCCCTGAAATGCGTTCAACGGGTGAAGTTATGGGTATAAGCAAGGATTTTGCAAATTCTTACGCAAAAAGTCAAATCGCATCGTTTAATCATCTTCCAGAGCAAGGCGTGGTATTTATCTCCTTAAAAGATAAGGATAAAAAATATACCAAAAAAATCGCCGCAGAATATGTAAAGCTTGGCTTTAAGCTTATGGCAACTGGGGGGACTTGCAAGGAAATTTTAGAAAGTGGTTTTGAGTGTGAGCTTGTGCATAAAATTTCAGAAGGACGCCCCAATGTTGAAGATAAATTGAAAAATGGAGAAATTCACTTAGTTATCAATACAAGTGATAATCACAGTTTTAAAGGTGATACGAAAAAAATTCGTGAAAATATTATTCGTTTTAAAATACCTTATTTTACAAATTTACGATCAGCTTTAGCAGGTGCAAAATCGATTAAAGCTATACAGAGTAAATCTTGCCTAGATGTAAAGAGTTTGCAAGAGTGGCTTAAATATTGATTTATTTAGCTCAAACAGATACTACGGTAGGATTTTTAAGTAAAAATTTAGAAGAGATTAATGCTTTAAAAGGTAGAGATAAAAATCAACCTTGCTTAATCACTTCTGCGAAATTTTGCGAGTTAAAAAGTTTGGCAAGAATTCCAAAATCTTTTAAAAATTTAGTACGTCGTTCTAAAAAAACAACTTTTATTTATCCAAATAATCAGGCCATTCGTATTGTGAAAGAGTGTAAACATGCGAATTTTTTAAGTAAAAATGGCTATTTTTATTCATCTTCGGCAAACAAGCATGGAAAAGAATTTGATGAAGAATGGGCTAGAAGTGTTGCTGATATAATACTTGATGAGAAATTTTTCGAAAATATCCCATCAAAAATATTAAAACTTTCAAAGAATAAAATGATAAAAATACGTTAATTAAAGAGCTTTTAAAATATCTTCAAAAGCAATACAAAATTGCTCTATGCCATCGCTTAACAAATCATTGCAAGCTTTTTCTCGTTCACTTTGAGAAATGATTTGATTAAGTTCTGTATAAATTTCAAAATTCATTAAAGGTTTTTTAAAATCCATTTTTCCTTTAAATGCCTCTATTGCATCAAGAGGAGCAGTATTAACAGAATTCTCAAAAAGAAGTTCTTTGATATAATAGTCTTTTGGCAGATCATCTCCTTTAACTCCAGTGCTTGCAAACAAGGTGCGAATATTAGGTTCATTTTTTGAGTAGATATTGTTATAAGCTAAATTTGCATTTAAAATTCCAATACGATTTTGCTCTTTGGCTTTAGGATTTAAAAGTCTATCAAAACGACTTACAAAAATACTTATAACAGCTTGTGGTGTTCTAGTATTTTGTTCTTTTAAGGCTATATTGTTTTTTCTAAATTCGACTAAACCTGCATTTAAAGCTTCAAAACATTTTTGACTTTGTTCAAGAGAAAAAATTAAGGTAGCATTGACGCTAATACCATTTTTCATAAGTTCATACATTACTTCATAAGAAGCTTTTGTAGCTGGAATTTTAATCATTACATTTTCTTTGTTAATAGCACTATAAAGTCTTTTAGCTTCGCCTAAACTAAGAGTCGTGTTATCATGAAGTCTTGGATCTATTTCAATACTTATAAATCCATCGTTTTTTTGATAAAAAAGAGGAGCTAATTTATCAGCTGCTTTTTGAATATCAGAAATTGCTAATTCTTCATAAATATCTTTTGTTTTTTTTCCTTTTAATTTAAGAATTTTATCTTTATAAATTGGAGAATTTAAAATAGCATTTTTAAAAATAGCAGGATTTGAAGTAGCACCATTAATTCCATGTGATAATAAATTTAAAAATTCATTATCTAAAAAACTATTTTCTATAAAATCACACCAAAGAGAAAAATTTTTCATTATATTACCTTTATTATTTCTTTTAAGTCTTTTATATCTATGCAAATATCAGCTTTGGAACGTAAAATTTCTTTAGCACAAAATGCAATCTTTAATCCACTTTCGTTAAACATTGCCAAATCATTTGCCCCATCGCCAACACACATCACTTCATCTGTTTTCAAATTTAAAAAGCTTTTTAATCGTTGTAGCATTAAGCCTTTTGAATTTGAAAACATCATTTCCCCACCAACTAGCCCTGTTAAAATGTCATTTTTATGATGCAGATAATTTGCAAAACCAAGGTTAATTCCAAGTTTTTGCATAGCAGGATCTATGCCTTCATGAAAACCACCGCTAAAAATAACAATTTGTATATTTTTAGATTTTAAATATTGGATAAGTTCATGTGCTCCATGCATTAGTGGAAGTGTGCTACCTAATTCTAAAACTTTTTTATAAGACATACCTTTTAAAAGGCTTACTCGTTTTTGAAGACTTTCGAAAAAATCAAGCTCTCCAGTCATGGCATGGCGGGTAATTTCGCTTGTTTGATTACCCTTGCCATGCGCTGTAGCTAAAATATCGATGGTTTCACCATCCATTAAAGTAGCGTCAAAGTCAAAAACACAAAGTTTAATCATTAAAATTCGCGCTTAAGTAAAGCTTCTACTTTGAGTATAGTTAAGATATTTTCATCTCTTTTTCCTATACCATAAATCATACCTTTGTCTTTAACTAAAGTTTCAGGTGGTGGATCGATTCTGTTTCTGTGAATTTTAATTGCTTCAGTTAATCTATCTATAACAAAACCAGCATTTCCCCCAACTCCAGTTCCATTTGTCTCACCTCTTAAAACAATATATCTTGTTTGAGGTGTCATTTTAGAACTTCCTAAATGAAAGCGTTGAGCTAGATCAATGAGTGGCATAACATTACCACGCATATTAAAAACCCCTAGAACATAATCAGGTACACTAGGAACTCTAGTATATTCTATAGGTTTAATGATTTCTTGTATATTAAGAATTGGAATCGCATATTCCTCATCTCCAACTACAAAGCCGACAAGTTGGATGATATCATCTTCTCTTTGATCGACATCAGGACCAGCCATCTGAGTTTGCTGTTTTTGCAAAATTTGCTCTAATTTTTCATTACTCATATTCTTATCCTAGTTTCAAATTTTTTCTAACCACATTTTCCAAGTATTCTGGAGAATAAGGTTTAGTGATATATTCAGTCATACCCACTTCAACACCTCTTAAGCGATCAGTTTTACTTGTTCTTGAAGTAACTGCAATGAGTGGTAAGTTACGATATTTAGAATACTTTCTAATTTCACCAGCTAAGGTGTATCCATCCATTCTTGGCATTTCGATATCTATAAGCATTGCATCAATATCATGTTCGCCAGATTTTATAATATTCAATGCTTCAACACCATTTGTTGCTTCAATTAAACTAACTCCTAGCGGTTCTAAAGCTTTTTGCATTAAAGTTCTATCCATTTTAGAATCATCTACAATTAAGACTTTATAGTCACTTGGTTGTTCTTTAGGTTTTTTCGCACTTGATTCTAATTGCGCTTTAATATCAACTTTAATTTCTTTGGCCATATCCATCATAGCACCTACATCGATGATTAATGTCACTCTACCATCACCACGGATTGTAGCTCCTGCTATACCTTGGATATTTTGTAAATAATCACCCATAGATTTAATAACTATTTCTTCTTGTCCTACAAGAGTATCTACTATAATACCAAGCTTGCTTTCTGCTACCCCTATAACAACGACATAAGTTTGATCACCGCTTTCAAGGACTTGTTTAACTCCAAATACATCTGAAAGTCTCACAAGGGAAAGCACTTCATCTCTTAAGCGTAATACATTTTTACCTTCGATAGTATAGATATCATCAATTGGCACTCTAACTGTTTCAAGAACGCTTGCAAGTGGAATTGCATAGAATTCCTCTTGAGTTCCTACAAGTAAAGATTGAATGATTGCCAAGGTAAGAGGAATTTTAAGTTTAAATGAACTTCCTTTACCTAACTCACTATCAATTTCAATTACCCCATTTAGTTTTTCGATGTTGGTTTTAACAACATCCATTCCTACGCCACGACCTGAAACATTTGTTACTTTAGCCGCAGTTGAAAAACCAGGTTTGAAAATCAAAGCAAAAGCTTCTTTGTCTGTCATTTGATCTGCTTCTCTTTCGGTAATCAAATTTTTCTCTATAGCTTTTGCTTTTAAGCCATTTGGATCAAGTCCTTTACCATCATCTGTAATTTCTACAACGATGTGATTGCCCTCATTATAAGCTTTAAGTTGGACTATACCTTTTTCAGGTTTTCCATTCGCTGCACGAGTTGCTGGATCCTCAACACCATGGTCACATGAATTTCTAATCATATGCATGATAGGATCGCCAATTTCCTCTACAATAGATTTATCAAGTTCAGTTTCTTCACCTGTAATTTCAAGTTCTATTTGCTTTCCTAATTCACGACTCAAATCACGAACAACTCTTGGGAATTTATTGAAAACTTTTGCTATAGGTTGCATTCTTGTTTTCATTACAGCAAGCTGAACATCAGTTGTAATAATACTTAATTGACTTACAACCTGATTAAGTTCTTCAAGGAATTTTTCTCCTTCATAACGCTCTTCAACATCATCGTAAATTTTAAGCAAACGGTTTTTACCTAAAACAAGCTCCCCAATTAGATTCATTAAGTGATCTAATCTTTTTACCTCCACGCGTATGGTTTGATCCATACTGCTAGCATTACTACCTGAAGCAGGAACTTTTTTCTCTCCACTTTCCGCAGGTTTATTTGCTGTATTGTTAGTCGGTTTAGGTACCGCATTTGTTGTTTGTTTCTTTTGTGCGCGACGAGCTTGATCTTCAGCTTTTCTAACTTTTAAAAGTCTTTCTATTTCAGCTTCAACTTCAGAATCACTTAATTGATTAACATCTACTTCAGGTTCAGGAGTAGTTGTTTCTTGTTTTGGTGCTTCTGGTTCTGCTTGTGGAGTAGATTTTTCATTTGAATCTTTTGCCGCAACAGGAGACTCTCCCTCTGAAATAGCTGTTAATCTTGCGCAAATTGGTTCTATATCCATACCAATAGCAGTATCGTTGCCATTATCACGAATGGAATTAAGCAAAGTTTTCATTCTATCAATAGACTCTAAAACTACATCCATGATATCTGGAGTTATTTTTAACTCGCCATGTCTTGCTTTGTTTAAAACATCTTCCATGTGGTGAGTTAACTTTGTTAAAACATCAAAATTTAAGAAACTTGATGATCCTTTAACCGTATGTGCAACACGGAAAATTCTATTTAATAATTCTAAATCTTCTGGATTTGATTCAAGCTCTACTAAATCATGGTCGATTTGCTCAACAAGCTCAAAAGCTTCAACCAAAAAGTCTTCAAGTATTTCTTGCATATCTTCCATATTTTACCCCTGTTCTTGAGATTGATGTTTTTTAATAACCTTTGCAATTTCATTGAAGAAATCGCTAGCGTTAAATTTGACAAGATAGCCTTCTCCACCAGCTTCTTGAACACCTTTCTCATTCATAAATTCATTTGATAAAGACGAGTTAAAGACTATAGGAATATCTTTAAATCTTGGATCTTCTTTAATGCGTGCAGCAAAGTGGAAACCATCCATTTGCGGCATTTCGACATCACTTACTATAATTTTTAAAGTATCATTTAAACTTTCACCATAAACTTGGCTTAATTCTTCTAATTTGTTTATGCCCTCTACGCCGTCCTTAGCTTCAACAACTTGAAAGCCCATCTGTTGCATCATTTCTTTGATGCGTTTTCTAGCGGTCATGCTGTCATCAAGTATAAGTGCTGTTCCAGTAAATTTTTCTATTTTTCCAAAATCTATATCTGTTTTTGGAGCGTAAATTCCTAAATCTTCAACAACACTTTCAAGATCTAAAATTAGCAACACTTCATCATTTTCAATGCGTGTTACACCTGTGATTTTACCTTTATCTAAAGCACCTGATCCTGTAGAAAAAGTTGCTGGTTCTATATCTTTCCAGTTTATTCTACGAATTCTTTTTGCTTCGTGAACTATAAAACCAATAAGAATATTGCTAAATTCAGTAATAATAACTCTAGGTTTTAGCATAGTGCTTTCTGGCTCAGTGATTTGCATCCATTTGGCAAGATTGACTACAGGTATAACCACGCCACGAAGATCAAAGATACCTTCGATATAATCAGGTACACCTGGAAGTTCTGTAAGGCTTGGGATTTTTATAATCTCCCTTACCTTAGAAACATTTACACCATAAATTCCTTCATAGACTTTATCGTGTCCTTGCTTAAAGATACGGAAATCGACAAGCTCCATTTCATTTGAACCCGTTTTCACGATATTTTCATCAAACATTTTGACCCCTCAATTTCTGTTCTCGAAATTTGATTTCTTGCTGATATTCTACTACAAAAAAACTTCTCTCATATGCAAAACTAGCTAAGTTAAGATATTTAATGTTTTCTTTGTTGATTTGATGATTTTGATGATAGTGTCCTTCACATACCCAAAATCCTAAATTTTCATATCTTTCATATCTTTTTTTCGCTAAATTTTCAAAATCTTTTATTTGATAAAAAAGGTTTTTTTTGTTTTGATTTTGAAGAATTTTATTTGAAATAAAATTACAAGTAATAATATTTAAAAAATTCAAAAATATAAGCAAATAATGATTTCTTAATGTTTTAAGAGTAAATTGTAAAAGAGGTGGTAAAAAAATATCTCCGTGGGCTAATTTTATAAAAGCATTATTTAAAACAAGATTATTACCTTTACTTGTATGCAAATTAAGCTTTATGGGCTGCTCTTGTAAGTTAAAAATTTTTACCCTTTTAAAAAAACAAGAAAGATTAAAATCATGATTGCCTTCTAAGTAGATAATTTCAATTTTTAAGGCCAATTCTTCTAAAAGTTCTATGTAAGGTTTAGCAAATTCATGTGTAGCAGAGATTTCGCCTATAAGCAAATCGAAAATATCGCCCATAAGTATGAGTTGAGGGGTGGAAATTTTACCTTTCTTTAAGGCTTGTAAAAATTCCCAAAATCCCTTTCTTTGTTCATTTTCATGAGCATCCGCGATTAAAATCGCTCCATTTTGTAGTAAAATTTTTTATCCTTAAAATTTCAAAGGCTCATAATTTATAGAAAGGATTTCAAATTCACTCTCACCTTTTGGCAAACGCACTTTAAAATCATCTCCTTCTTTTTTCCCAAGCATAGCTTTTGCTATTGGAGATGCGATGGAAATATAACCCTTATCTAAATCTCCTTCGCAAATTCCTACTAAAGTATATTTACTTTCTTTTTCTGTATCCAAATCCATGATCACAACACTTGAACCAAATTTCACACTATCATGTTCATAGCTTGAAGGATCGATCACTTGAGCTCTTGCTAGCAAGTCACTAAGCTCTGCAATACGACTTTCTATCAAAGCTTGTTTTTCTCTTGCAGCATGGTATTCCGCATTTTCTTTCAAATCCCCATGACTCCTTGCTGTATCGATTTCTATTACAACGGCAGGGCGTTGATTGTCTTTTAAATCTTTTAATTCTGCGGCTAACTTATCATAGCCAAATTGACTCATTGGTTCTTTTTGCATGATTTATCCTTTTATATTTCGCTTAGGATTTTTGCTAAATTTTTAGCACTTCCAAATTGTAAATATTCTTTTAAAAAATCAACTTTAGCAAAAAATGCCTTATAATCATATTTATTATAAGCTTCATATAAATTTAAAACATTGACTTTATCTTGTAAAAATTCAGGATTTAAAGCTTCTTTTCCAGCGAAATCACAAAAAATATTTGCAAGTCCTATGTGTTTTAATTTTACAAAAAGTTTTGCGATAAAAATATCAATAGCCTTTGCTTTGTAAGTAAGAACAAAAGGAGTTCCCACTAAAGCTGCTTCTAAAGTAGCCGTTCCACTACAAATAAAGGCAAAATCAGCTTTTTTAAGCACTTTTGGAGTGTTACTTTCTATTTTAAATTCACTAATATCACCATAAATTTCTAATTTTTCAAGATTAAACGGGGGAACGCAAAGAATTTTTTCACCCTTAAATTTTTGCGAGAGTTCTTTAAAAATAGGTATCAAACGCCTAATTTCACTACGCCTTGAACCTGGTAAAAAGGCTATAGTTTTTTCATCATCTTTTTTTGAAAGTGTATGATTAATATCTTCTTGATTTTTAAATTCTTTTATCTCATCTAAGAGTGGATGGCCTACATAAGTGCTTTTGTTAAAAAACTGATTATCAAAGGGTAAAATAGAAGCTAAAATATCAAAATGACTTTCTATGATAGGTATGCGACCTTTTTTCCATGCCCAAACTTGAGGTAAAATATAATAAATGCGTGGAATTTTACTACCTGCTTTTTTTAAAGCCTTGGCAAAAGGTATGTTAAAAGCGGGCGAATCTATGCATAAAATCCCATCTATTTTTTGAGTAAAACTTAAATTTACAAGTTTTTTTATAGCTTCTTTTGCTTTGAAAATCAAAGGTAAAACTTCTATAAAACCCATAGCACTAAATTCATGTGAGCTATAAAGTGGTTTAGAATTTAAATCAAATTCTTTGCATAAACTCTCATCATAAATCCCATGAAGCTCAAATTCACCAAAATCTTTTTTATAAGCTTTTAAAACTTCTTTTAAATGCAAATTTGCTGAAGGCTCTAAAGCACAAACTAAAAAGGTTTTCAAAAAATTTCCTTATCAATATTTTAAACATTTTATCTTATTTTGGCTTAATTAAAAGAAGTTATGGAAGAATACACGCTAAAAAGCGTGTATGAAGGTTTATTCTCTCCAGCCGTATTTTTTAAAAATTTCTTTAGCTTCCTTAGAACTTAAATAAGCAATAAAATCTTGTGTTTCTTTGCTCGCACCTTCTTTAGCTACCACATTAAAAGTTCTATAAACAACCAAATCTTTTTCTATAGCTACGGCAGTTCCTATGTCAGGATTGCTTTTTGACCAGTCAATCCAAGTGATCCAAGCATCGGCTTGATCTTGTGCGAAAAGCTTTCTTGCACTTCCACTATTTGGAACAAAAGCTACGATATTGTTTCTAAAATTTTGTATGGTTTTTATATCTTGAGTTTTACCTATCATATCTTCCCAAACTCCAGTTCCAGAAGTATTGCTCTTTCCAGCACCTTCGGGTACAACGATTCTTACTTTTTTATTAGCCAAATCTTTTAAACCTTTGATTTTTAAAGGATTGCCTTTTTGAGTAAGTATGATGGCTTCTCTAAAATACAAAGGCTTGATTTTACTCACATTAAAATCTTTTCCAAAATCACTTGCTATAGCTAAAGCCGATTGATCTGAAGCGCCAAATAAAATATCTGCATCTTTTTTAGCCTTTTCAAACCAAGTCGCTTGAGGGCCAAAATTTACATTTACTTTAACGCCTGTTTTTTCGCTATATTTACTTGCTATATCTTTTAAGGCCGTGTGTGGGCCACCTGGTCCGTAAAGATTTACATCTGCATTTGCCATACTAAAAGCTAAGGCACATGCACCAAATAAAGTAATAATTTTTTTCATAGTATTTCCTTTTATGATAAATTTTTATTGATTGAAGGTGAGATTTTAGAAATTATATGTTAATAAATAGTTATAATGTAATAAAAATATTACTAATGTATAATAAATATTAATTTTTTATAAAATAAAATTGTAAATGAAGTATTGTTTATTATTAAAATCATAGATATAAATTAGAATAGATTTGGTATTATTTTAATAATATTGTAAACCGAAATTTTTGGTTTACAAATGTATAATTAATAAATAGGGGTTGCTTCTATAATAGCTGGAGTAAAAAACATTAATTCATTTAAATCTAAAAATAAAGCTGGATCCAAAGTGCAAGGTTGTATGCCAAAGCGATTTTCTATAGCGACATTTGGATTATAAAATGTTACCATACACTCTCTTCCTCCTTCAACTAAAGATCTAATTTGAACTGCTGGTCCTGTTGTCGGCATAATAGAGAATACAGTTTCTAATTTTTCATCTTCTAAATCTTTTGTACAAGATTTTCCTCCAAAAAACCCACTTTCTAGTATTGCTAAACATAAATCACTATCGCTTGGATTAACAAATTGCACATAACCAAAAGGTAACTCTTTTGCTAATTCATCCCTTTGTTTTAATTTGTCATTAAGTATAATTTCTCTTAGAATCCAATTTTGATCTTCAAGTTTCTGAGAAGTTTCTCTGAATGGACTTAAACTAATTCCTGTTTCTAAAGATCTTATGGCAAACATAGGGGTAAAATCAGACAAGTCGCCTGGTTGTTCAATTGATCTAGATAAACTTAAAAAAATAAAAATTAAAACAAAAATTTTTTTCATGGTATTACCTTTAAAATTTTCTAAAATTTACTGGAAAGTGGTCTGATGCTAAAAAGGTTCTAAGACCTGCAAAAGCTAGTATAGCAAGTATTGATGGCGGACTATATCTTCTACTTATATCAGAATTTCCAGTAATGGCATAATCAAGAACATCGCCGCTTGCTTGTGTAAAAGAAGAAGGGGTAACAAAAGAGATTCTTGATCTTAAATCAGCATCTAGCAAGGGTGCTAATAATCCTGGATTTCTATTAAAATCGCCCATAATCATCCAGTTTATTTGAGGCATATTTCTAAAATGAGCATCTATAGCTGTTACTATAGCTCCTGCATCATTACCACCTCTTGCTAAAGCATGGATACTAAAAAAAGCATCATTTCCTATACGAATTCCTATAATAGGTCGTGAGCTTACAGTTGGAGGAGGTAAAACTATAACTTCATCAGCTTGTCTTCTGCTGACTATAGCCATATTAACTCTATTTGCGCCTACGTCTATTCTTGAGTAATATATAAAAACAGAATTTGGACGAGATGAGGTGCCTAAATTCCATTCATATTCGTGAATAGGAATACCTATTCCAACAGGTTGAACTTGTCTTTGTGTCATTACTGCAGTAGTAGGGAGAACCCCTGCTTCTTGAATAGCAAGAATATCCATAGGATTATCTCCTGTGACAAGTTGTCTAATGCTAATATTCCATTTGCTCTCTGTTGCTGCTGAAGAGCCTTGTAAATTCCATGTTCCAACATTATAATCTTCCAAGGCTCCAAAAAGTAAATTTATACTAAAAACCAATAAAAATATTTTTTTCATATTAAACTCCATTTTATCTATACGGTCTATGAGAAGCAAAAGTAGGTGCTGTTATATACCATTGTCTATCTAGATTTTTTTCACCTGATTTTAAACAGTCTGTTGTATATATATCATAAAAAGAGAAATTGAATTCATGCATCACATCTTGTATGGGAGTTTGAATACATTTTTGAGTTGCAAAATTTTGAATTTGGTAAGCTCCATTGCTCATAGGATAAAGTTTCCAAAATTGTGCATAATTACTTTGATCGCAAGGATAATGAACAATTCCTTCCCCATAAGCATTTAAACAAGTTAGTGTTTTGGCATTTTTAATCATAACCTTATTATTAGGAAATTCTATAAGTTGCCATATATTTGCATCTCCAAAAGGTATGCTTGAGTATAGATTATAACCCCATATCCAATTTCCCGGTCTTAATGCCCAAACAGTTAAAGCAGCTCCTGAAGGACCCATAATAGTCACGAAATCGCTTGGATATCCTCTATTTTCATATACAGATGCATCATTAAATTCGCCATTTGATTTTAATCTTGGCAAAGGTCCTTTAATACTACTACTATTATCTTTAAAAGTATTTAATTTTATTAAAGGTGGTTCTAACGGGATATCTGCTGGAATTAGGTTT
The DNA here is from genome assembly GCF_004378995.1 of Campylobacter sp. US53. Classification (NCBI taxonomy): domain Bacteria; kingdom Pseudomonadati; phylum Campylobacterota; class Epsilonproteobacteria; order Campylobacterales; family Campylobacteraceae; genus Campylobacter; species Campylobacter sp. US53. The sequence continues at coordinate 24,389 of NZ_RYYH01000004.1, forward strand.
GTGTCATCAATTAATGCAGGAATTTCTTGTTTAGCTGGTATTGTAGGTTTTTTTCCTATTTTAAGAGGATCGCTATCATATAATTTACCATAAGAACGCCCTAAAGGATTGAGTTCTTTAGGGGAACATCCAATAAAAAATAATAACAACAAGCTTAATATTATTACAAGATTAATTTTTTGCATTTTTTCTCCTTGAAGCAAAAATATTGTAAGTATATTAATATATTTTTTAAAAAGATATAAAATTTATAATTTATTTAATTTTTTAAATATATGTAAAGAATAAAAATAGTAAGTGATATCAATATTTATAAATAATGCAGACAGTTTGGTAATAAATGAAATTAAGTAAAGTTTTGAAGCAAAATAAAGAAAATTGATAATAGACTAAAGGCTTTGTGATTGAGATAATTTGAGTTTTGAAAGTACTATTTATAGAGAGTTGATATTAGTGTTTATAATCTCTAAAACTAGGAAGATTGAAATTAAGTGTTCCTGGATTTTAACAAGATATTGTATTAAAATTAAAAAGTATAGATAATTATTATATTTTTTATTATATGGTTGAATGTTAGAGAAATTATTTACATTTATAGGTGAAAATTTTAAACTAAATAGCAAAAATCAAAGTCTAATTCCTATGCTGATTTTATGGATTAGCTTTATTAAATTGAATTAGAGATAAGGAATATAAAAGTATTAGTAAAATTAGTAGTAGAAATTTAATCTATACTTGTACTTAAGGCTTTTTATGTTAAAATACTTAAAAAAAGGGTAAGAATGAAAAGAATTTTAATTACCAATGACGATGGCTATGAAAGCGAAGGACTTAAAAAACTCATTAAGATGTTAAAAAAAGAATTTAAAGCCAAGATCACCATAGTAGCTCCTGCTACTGAAAAATCAGCTTGTTCACATTCCATAACTCTAACTAAACCCTTACGCTTTGTTAAAGTAGGAAAAAGATTTTACAAACTTGATGATGGCACTCCAGCAGATTGTATTTATCTTGCACTTCACGCACTTTATAAAACACGCTTGCCTGATCTTGTAATCAGTGGGATTAACAAAGGAGCAAACGTAGGTGAAGATATTACCTACTCAGGAACTTGTGCAGGAGCTATGGAGGCGGTTTTACAAGGAATTCCTGCTATCGCTCTTTCTCAATTTTATAAAAAAAGCGAAAAAGAACTAGACTATAAAAATGCTTTAAAAATTACCAAAAAAATCATTCAAAATATTTTTGATAAAGGTTTTCCTTTGGAAAAAAAAGAATTTTTAAATATCAATTTTCCTGCAAAATCAAAAATCAAAGGCATTAAAATTTGTAAAGCAGGCAAAAGGGTTTATAATTTTGAAGCCCACTCAAATGTCAATCCAAGAGGAGTTGAGTATTATTGGCTTGCAGCAGCGAATTTAGACTTTGAAGATGAGAAAAATAGCGATATTGTCTTACTTAAAAAAGGCTACGCTACAATAACCCCTATAATGCTGGATCTTACAGCTTATGAAAAAATGAAAAAAGTTAAAAAATGGTTAAAGGCAAATGATGAATGATAGATTTACACGTATAAAATGGCTAGTTGGAGAAGAAAAATTTCAAAAAATTTCACAAACAAAAGTTTTGGTTTGCGGACTTGGTGGAGTGGGTGGAATTTGCGTTGATGCACTTTATCGTAGCGGTTTTAAAAACCTTACTTTAATCGATGCGGATAAATTTGAAATCACCAATCAAAATCGCCAAATTCATAGCGAAAATATAGGCGAAGAAAAAGCTAAAGTATTTGAAAGAATTTATAAGGCTAAAGGTATAGTCAGCAAAATCGATGAAGATTTTTTAGAAAATTTTGATTTAAGCGAGTTTGATCTTATCATAGATGCCATTGATGATATCCCTGCAAAAGTAGCTTTGGCTCATCTTATAGATTTTAAAAAACAAATTTTTATCTCTTCAACAGGTGGAGCTAGAAAGCTTGATCCAACACGCATTAAAACTACAAGTATTTTTAAAACTCACGGTGATGCTTTAGCGAAAAAATTTCGTTATGAACTTAGAAAATCAGGCTTTAAGGGAAATTTTGATGTGGTATTTTCTGATGAAGAAGCACATTGTAAAGATTTAGGTTCTTTTATGGGTGTGACAGCTTCTTTTGGTTTGGCTTTAGCAAGTTTAGCAATGAGAAAAGTCTTATCAAAATATAAAGAGCAATGAGAAATTTTATTGTATTTATATTGTTTTTGAATATAGCCATTGGAGAGGATAAAATACTTGGTAATTTTTTTAAAGATTGTAATACAAGTGGGACTTTTATAGTCTTTGATGGAAAAAATTATGCAAGTAATGATTTTAAAAGAGCTAAACAAGCCTTTTCTCCTGCTTCAACTTTTAAAATTTTTAATGCTTTAATTGCACTTGATAATGGTGTAGTTAGAGATACAAAGGAAATTTTTTATCATTATAAGGGCGAAAAAGTATTTTTGCCCTCTTGGAAACAAGATGCTAGTTTAAGCTCAGCTATAAAACGCTCTCAAGTGCCTGCTTTTAAAGAATTGGCAAGAAAAATAGGACTTAAAACCATGCAAGAAAGCTTAAATAAACTTTCTTATGGAAATGCAAAAATTTCAAAAATCGATACCTTTTGGCTCGATAATTCTTTACAAATTTCTGCAAAAAATCAAGCTGATTTACTTTTTAAACTTTCGCAAAATTCTTTACCTTTTTCTAAAAAAATTCAAGAAGAAGTTAAAGAAATTATTCTTTTTAAGGAAGATAAAATCCAAAAAATTTATGCTAAAACAGGTTTTAATGATAATATCAATTTAGCTTGGATTGTTGGATTTGTAAAGACTGAAAACAAAATTTTATCTTTTGCTTTAAATGTTGATATAAAGGACATTAAAAATATTAAAATAAGGGAAGAATTATTAAATAAGTATTTAGCTAATTTTTTCAACAATAATAGGATTAAAAGCTTTTACTGAAAGTATGAGAGTATCGCCTATTTTTATATCTTGATAAGCTTTTAAAAATTCCTCTTCGCTAAGAGTGATTTTAATAATATCTTGATTTAAAAGCAAGGTTAAGACCACTAAAATATCACTTTTTTTAATTTCTAGCAAAGTTGCACTCAAACGCAATTTTGCACTAATACTTGAATGAGTAAAAAATTCATTTTTAGGAAAATCCTTAATGATTTTTCCATTTTTAAGTTCTAAGATCCTATGACTTAACTTATAAATTTCAGCCAAATCATGACTTACCAATAAAGTACTTATCTTAAAATACTCTAAAATTTTAACCAATTCATCTTGTAAATTGGCACGCATTTTAAAATCCAAAGCACTCAAAGGCTCATCTAAAAGCAAAATTTTTGGTTCCCTTGCTAAAGCTCTTGCTAAGGCTACTCTTTGCGCTTGTCCTCCACTTAAATGTTTAGGATAAATTTTAGCCAAATTTTCAAGACCCATTAAGGCTAAAAGCTCGCTAACCTTTGCCTTAGAACTAGTGGCATAGGCGATATTTTCTTTTACATTCATATTTGGAAAAAGCGCATAATCTTGAAAAACAAAACCAATTTTTCTTTTTTGCAAAGCTAAACTAAAATTTTTTGAAGAATCAAACCAAAGTTCATTATCTACTTCTATACGCCCCAATTTAGGCTTTATAAGCCCTGCTATGATTTTTAAAAGAGTGGTTTTTCCTGCTCCACTTTCGCCAAAAAGTGCAGTAATTTTTCCTGATTCTATATCTTTTTTAAAATTTAAATCCAGTCTTCCTTTAGCAGTATTTATAGGATGATTGATATCAATTTTTATCATTGAAAACTCATTTTTTTATTGACAAAATAAAGACTAAAAAGCACTAAAAAAGAAAACATAAACAATATAAAAGCATATTGATGTGCCAAGCTATAGTTTAAGATTTCAAGTTCATCATAAATAGCTATACTAGCTACTAAAGTTTCACCTTGTTTATGTCCTCCTATCATCATCACGACTCCAAATTCACCCACAGTATGGGCAAAACTCATTGCACAAGCACTAAAAATTCCTGCTTTAGAATTAGGTAAAATTACTCTAAAAAGAGTATAAATTTTACTTTTACCTAAACTATAAGAAGCATCGAGTAAATTTGAATTGATCGATGAAAAGGCACTTTGCAAAGGATTTACCATAAAAGGCAAAGAAAAAATCAAAGAAGCAAAAACAAGACCTTCAAAACTAAAAACCAAAGAAAGATTAAAATATTCTTTTAAAACTTGCCCTAAAAAACTATTAGCCGAAAAAGTTACAAGCAAATAAAATCCCAAAACACTAGGAGGTAAAATCAAAGGTAAAGAAATAAAGCTTTGAAGGATTGTTTTAAAAGGAAAACACATAAAACTTAACAAATAAGCTAAAAATACACCGATAAAAAAAAGAATAAAAGTCGTGATAAAAGCAAGTTTAAAGGTAAGATAAAGGGTTTGTAAAAAAGCTGGATCAAGCATTATGACTCCTTAATACAATATCATTTGCTTTTACAAAACAAAGCCATTCTTGATTTTCACAAAGTTCAAGTTCTAAGGCTTTTTCTTTGGTGATGATACTAGAAAGCTCATTACCCTTAAAATCAAAAAATACCTGATACAAAAGTTCGCCTTTTTTAATTTTTGTAATTTTAGCTAAAAAAGAATTTTCAACACTTAAAAGAGTTTTGCTTGTGCTAAAACAAAGCTCATGCTCTTTAAAAAGAAGTTCTACACTCGCACCAATTTTTAAATTTTCTAAAGATTTTAATTCAAGCATTAAAACATTAAAAATCACTTCTTTAGAAAGTATTTTAACAAAACTATATCCTCTTGATTTAAAAGTTCACAAATTTGCCCTTTTATAAGGTTCATGGTGTGCTAAATCCGTATTTTTTAAAAATTTCTTTTGCTTTTGAAGAGCCAATAAATTCGCTAAATTCAAAGGCTAATTTTTTATCCTTAGCATATTTTGTGATGACATAACTTTGCTCTAAAGGGCTAAAATACTTTGGATTGATAATACTTGTGTTACCTTTAGGATGATTGATAGGAGAAACCAAAGAATAAGCCACTATAGCCATATCTGCATTTTTACTATCTACATGTAAAACAGGCACTGAGATATTTTCGCCTAAAACGATTTTATCCTTAAAAAGCTTATTTAAATCCAAATTTTCAAGCACTTCTTTAGCCGCTACTCCATAAGGAGCTACTTTAGGATTGGCTATGCTTAGATGCGTGATTTTACCTGCCTTTTCTTTTAAATTTTCAACGCCTCCTTGGAGTAAATTTTCATCCAAACTATACAAAGCCAAAACCCCTAAAACATAAACTTTTGGCTTTATTAAGGCATTTTTATCATCATAAATAGCCTTAGCATATTTAGTATCCGCTGAAAAAAAAAGATCAAATTCTCTTCCTTGTTTTAAAAGCTCATAATATTTTCCAGAAGCACCAAAAACCAATTCTATTTTATCTTCTGGATGTGTTTTCAAAAACTCATCTTTAACTTCACTCATTGCTTTTGAAGCTGAAGAAGCTACGAAAATGCTTAAATTTTGCGCATTTAAACACGAAACAAAAAACAAAATCCCAAAAAATACTATAAACTTTTTCATTTAGTTTTCCTAGTGTAAAAATTTAATTTTTGGATTATAACACAAAAAATTCATTTTATATCATTTTTGCATAAAATAAATACAGGATGATAAGTGAGTTTGTTTTGAAATTTTTCTTCAAATTCTTTTAAAAAACCTTTATTTAAAGGATAAAATCCTAAAGAATTTACCCCGCTTAATTTTAAATGTCTAAAAACATCTAAAGCATTATCAAAGCTTAATTCTACGAGTTCTTGAGTGATTTTTACTTCATTAAAATAGACTTTAAAATTTTGCTCTAATTCATTTAAGCTAAAATAATTTAAACCAAAACCCGTGCTTTGTTTGATTTCTTTTAAATTTTGTTCTGCAAAAGTAGAAAGAAGTAAAATCCCATTTTGATTTAGCATATCCCTAAGACTTGGTAAAATGCGTTTTAAATCAAGCCATTGCAAAGTTGCATTTGAAACGATAAGATCAAATTTCTCTTTACTTAAATCTTGTTTTGCAATTTCATTCATATCAAAAATTAAAATATTAGAATTTTCTTTAAAATCTAAAATATCGTTTTTTAAATACTCATCAAAAGTAATGAAATTTTGAAGTTTTTTGCTCAATTCACCCCTGCCACAACCAAATTCAAACACTTTTTCAAAATGTGAAATTTTTAAATCTTTTAAAATTTCACAAAGTTTTAAACCCATGAAATCTTGCACTTTTGCATGTTTTTCATAATCTTTTGCTTTTAAAAAATTCAAATTTCATCCCAAGTTTTAAAATGAAAAAAAGCAAAATGCGGTTCATCTAAAAAAATCAAATTTTTAAAACTATTTTTCAAGGTATTTGGCGGAAAAATTTCATCTTCTTTACTTGAATAAACCTTATCCCAAAGAAAATTTTCCTCTTGTTTTATTAAAGCAAAGTCAAAAAGTTTTTCAAGTTCTATTTTCAAAGCTTTTTCATCTTTAAAAATAAAATCTTTGGCTAAGCTTTTGCGTTCTTTAAATAAAGCCTTTTTAAAATGTTCTAATTTAAAATTTTGCAGGGTTTTTTTGAAAATTGTAGGATGAATTCCTTTTGATTTATCTATACCTAAATTTGTGCCATTTATGGCTATTTTTTGTTTAAAATTAAGCTCTTTTAAAAGTCTATTTGCCACACAAACCCCCATAGAAAAAGCGATTAAAAAAAGCTCATCAAAAGCTTTGAAATTAAAATTTAAATCAAAATTTTCATAATCATAAAATAAAATCACATTTTTATCGCTTTTTAAATGCGAAAAATGACTAGGATGTGAAGCAAATCCTCCAAATACCACTATAAGTTTTTTTGAATCAGGATTTTTGCATAAAAATTCATATTTCATAAAAGCTCTATTATCCTTTCAAGTTCTTCTGTGTTAAGTCCTGCGTGCAAAGAAAAACGAATTCTAGCTGTATTTTTTGGCACAGTAGGTTCTTTAATCGCAGGAGCAAAAAATCCAGCTTTTTGAAGTTTTTGTGAAATTTCTAAGGCTTTTTTATTTTCACCTAAAAGCAAGCAAATGATATAAGCATCGCCTAAAACAGTGTGATTTTTTTCTTGCAATTTACTTTTAAAAAAAGTGCTTAAAAGCTCTAATTTTTCTCTTTCTTTCTTAAAATAAGGCATTTTTTTAAAAATAAATTGCGTCCAAGCTATATTAATAGGTGGCAAGGCTGTAGAATAAATAAAAGCTCTAGCTTTGTTGATGAAAAATTTCTTATATTTTTCCTCGCATATCATACAAGCACCTATAGAAGCAAGGGCTTTACCAAAGGTAAAAACCAAAAAATCCACTTCATTTTCTAAGGCTAATTTTTTAACAAGCCCCAAACCCTCCTCATCAAAACAACCCACGCTGTGTGCTTCATCTATGTAAAGCTTGATTTTATTATAACGCTTTTTAAGCTCACACAGAGTTTTAAAATCGCTAAAATCCCCATCCATACTAAACAAAGCTTCGCTTAAAACGATGATATTTTCATAATTTTCATAATATTTTTGGATCAAACCCTCTAAATGATTCATATCCTTATGATGAAAACGAAAAAAATCAGCCCCACCAAGTTTTAAGCCATCAATCATACTCGCATGAATAAATTTATCGGCTAAAAAAAGCGTCTTATAAACGCTAGAAAGTGTTGCTATACAAGAGATATTTAAATGATAGCCACTATTAAAATGCAAAATTTGCTTATCTTTAAATTTAGTCTTTAAAAAACTTTCTAATTCTTCATAAATTTCAAAATTTCCACTCAAACTTCTTGAACTCGAACTTGAAAAAAACAAATCTTGCTCTTTTAGGGTGTTTAAAAACTCAGCTTTTAACTCTTTAGAAGACGCCAAATAAAGATAATCATTTCCTGCTAAATTTAAAAGTTTGTGATCTTGCTTATAAACAAATTTATTTTCATGTTTTAAAGGTGTTAGAGTTCTTAGATTGTGATTTTGCTCTAGATCTTGCAAAATTTTTTCAAGCTTCATTTTTTTCCTGTAAATTTAAAAATTTAAAGTATTATTTTGCCAAAATATTTTTAAAAAAGAAGTTATAATGCAAAATCAAATCTTAAAAAATCTCGATTTAAAACACATTTGGCACCCTTGCACACAAATGAAAGATCACGAAACCCTACCTTTAATCCCTATAAAAAAAGCAAAAGGCGTATGGCTTTATGATTTTGATGATAAGGCTTATATGGATTGTGTAAGTTCTTGGTGGGTAAATCTTTTTGGTCATTGCAATGAAAAAATCGCAAATGCCATCAAAAAACAAGTTGATGAGCTTGAGCATGTGATTTTAGCAGGTTTTACACATGAACCTATCATCAAACTTTCAGCTAGACTTTGTAAAAAAGTGGGGCGTGATTTTAATAAATGTTTTTATGCAGATAATGGCTCAAGCGCCATTGAAGTAGCACTTAAGATGAGTTTTCATTATCATTTAAATAAAGGTTTGAAAAAAAATAAATTTTTATCCCTAAGCAATTCCTATCATGGCGAAACCTTAGGGGCTTTAAGTGTGGGCGATGTTGCGCTTTATAAAGATACTTACAAAGCCTTACTTTTAGAGTGTTTAAGCACTCCTGTGCCACAAGGTAAAGACTATACTAAAGAGCTTGAAATTTTAAAAGATATTTTAGAAAAACACTCGAGTGAAATTTGCGCTTTTATACTTGAACCTTTGGTGCAATGTGCGGGAAATATGCACATGTATGAAGCTGGTTTTATCGATGAAGCGATCAAGCTTTGCCATGATTTTAATGTGCAAGTGATTTTTGATGAAATTGCAGTGGGTTTTGGACGCACAGGAACTTTGTTTGCCTTACATCAATGCAAACAAAGTCCCGATTTTATCTGTCTTTCAAAGGGAATTACAGGAGGATTTATGCCTCTTTCTGTAGTGCTTACAAAGGATGAAATTTACAATGCCTTTTATGCACCCTATAGTGAGCAAAAAGCCTTTTTACACTCTCATAGCTACACAGGAAACACTCTAGCTTGTGCAGCAGCTAATGCGGTTTTAGATATCTTTGAAAATGAAAATATTTTAGAAAAAAATCAAATTTTAAGCACCTTTATTCAGCAAGAATTTTCAAAACTTAAAAAATTTGATTTTTTAGGAAATTTTAGAACTTGTGGAATGATCAGTGCTTTTGATATTTTAAGCTCTAAATACGAACGTGTGGGACTTTTTGTATTTCAAAAAGCCTTAGAAAAAGGTTTGCTTTTAAGACCTTTAGCAAATACGATTTATTTTATGCCTCCTTACATCATCACAAAAGAACAAATCGTTTATGTAGTAGAGAGTTTAGAACAAATTTTTAAGGAATTTTAAGTTGCAAAATTTCTTGCATTTGCTCTTTAAAATCTTTATTTAAAATGCTATTTTCATCAAAAAAATCAAGATTAATTATGGGAATTTTTGCATAATTTTTTATAAAATCATCTTGAAAGGTATCTTTTTTGCCCATCATCACAAGGGCTAAAATATTGATATTTCTTTGCTTTAAAGCTTCAATACTAAGCAAAATATGATTAATACTTCCAAGATAGTATTTTGCTACTAAAATCGTAGGGTGTTTAAAAATATTCACAAAATCAATCATAGTGTAATTTTCATCCATAGGAGAAAAAAGCCCACCCGCAAGCTCAATAAGTAGGTTCTCACTTTTTGGTAAAATGATATCTAAGGCTTTATAATCAAGCTTTTCTTTGATTTTTCCAAGATGAGGGGAAGCTGGAGTTTGCAAAAAAATACCTTCTTTAAAAATCTTTGTTTTTGGGCTAAATTTTGCAATAAACTCGCTATCTGTTGGAGTTCCTGCTTGAATGAGTTTAAAATAATCATAGTTAAAATTCGCACAAAAAGCTGCGCTAAAATGTGTTTTTCCTACATCAGTATGTATTCCACTTACATAAATTTGCACAAAAAATCCTCAAGAAAGAAATTTTAAACCCACTGTACAAGCAATAATCACAGCGATTAAAAAAAGTTTTAAAAAACTTTTACTTTCTTTATAAAAAAGCACTCCTATCATTACCCCACCAGCGGTTCCAGCTCCTGTCCATATAGCATAAGCAACACTCATAGCGATATTTTGCATACTTAAGCTTAAAAAAGTAAAAGAAAACCCAAAGCACACTATCAAAGCCAAAAGATAAAGCTTATTTTTAGTATTTACAAGTTCTTTCATGATCGCCACGCCAAAAATTTCACAAGTAGTAGCTAAAAACAAATAAAACCATTCCATAACTAAGCTTCCTTGCTTACCCATTTAAGGGCTATAATGCTTAAAAGTAAAATCGCTATAAGCACAAGTTTAACTATAGAAACAGCCTCATTAAAAATAAACATTTCATTTAAAACCACTCCTATAGTGCCAATGCCTACAAAAACACTATAAGTAATGCTTACTTCAAGTCTTTCACAAGCTTTTAAAAAACAAGTAAAAGAAATACAAACCCCAATGGCTGTTAAAATATAGTGCCAAATTTCTGTAGAATACTTAAGTCCACTTACCCAAAAACATTCTATAATCCCGCCTAAGATTATTAAAAACCAAGCTATATTGATATTGAATTTTTCATTCACATGAAGCCTTAAATTAACATAATTTATAAAACAAATTATATCTTAAAGAAATTAAAAGAAGCTATAAATTTACTTTTCCATAAGTCAAAATTAGATATAATCAAAGCTCATTTTTTAAGAAAGGACAAAAGATGTTAGAAGGTATTGTTAGAGAGAGTATCGGTAGAAAAGCTGCTAAAGCTTTAAAAAGAGATGGTTATCTAATCGCAAACATCTATGGAAAAGGATTAGAAAACATCAATGCCGCTTTTAAAGTAAATGAGTTTATTAAGGAAGTTCGTAAAAAAACTACTTTAATTTTTGATGTAAAAGTAGGTTCTCAAACTTTAAGTGTTGTAGTTGTGGATTATCAAAAAGATCCTGTAACTGCAGAACTTAAACATGTGGATTTAAAAGTTGCGCAAAAAGGTGTGATTTCTAAATACATGGTTCCAGTTAAAATCACAGGAACAGCTATAGGTCTTAAAAATAAAGGTGTTTTAATCCAATCAAAAAGAAGATTAAAAGTAAAATGTGCAGCTGAAAATTTACCAAATTTCTTCGAACTTGATGTAAGTAAACTTGATGTGGGTGATGCTTTACTAGTTCGTGATATTGTAGTTCCTGCGGGAGTAACTATGATTGATGCTGATAGAGTAGCGGTTGTAGGTGTAGAAAAAGCTAGATGATTTTAGTCGTAGGGCTTGGCAATATAGGCGTAGAGTATGAAAATACCCGTCATAATGTCGGTTTTATGCTAATTGACTTGCTTTTAAAAGAAAGCAATTTTACAAATCTTACAAACTCTAAATTTAAAGGAGAACTTTTTAAAATAGGTTCTTCTTTAATTCTTCTTAAACCTAGCACTTATATGAATAATTCAGGACTTAGTGTAAAAGCAGTGAATGATTTTTATAAATGCGAAAGAATGATAGTTATCCATGATGATATAGATATAAATTTAGGAGCCTTGCGCTTTAAAAAAGGTGGTTCAAGTGGTGGACATAATGGGCTTAAAAGCATAGATACTTTATGTGGAAATGATTATGAAAGAGTGCGTATAGGAGTGGGAAAGGGTGAAAATGTGATTTCCCATGTTTTAGGTAAATTTAAATCCGAAGAAGAAATAACTTTAAGCAAAGTTTTAGAGCATACAAAAAAAGCTTTGCTTGAGCTTATTGAAAATGATGATTTGTCTGCTATATCATCCAAATACAGCCTAAAGGCTTAAGATGTGGATATTTTTTCGTTTTATTTCAGGGATTTATTTAAAAAATTTTTTTATTATATTTTTTTCTTTGCTTGGTTTTTATTGCGGTATTGATTTGCTCTTAAATTTTAAAGATCTACCAAAAGCCGCAAATCTTGATTTGCTTTATGTTATGTTTTTATCTTTCTCGGCAGTGCCTTATGTATTACCCATTTCTTTGATTTTTGCTTTGGTAGTTTCTTTGATTTCTATGATCAGAGCAAATGAATTTGTAAGTCTTTATGCGTTAGGACTGAGCAGAAATTATGTTATTTTATTTCCTTTTTTATGGGCTTTATTTTTTTGTTGTATTTATATAGGATTGAATTTTACTTCTTTTGCTTATGCAAATGATTATAAGAGAAATATTTTAAAAAATGGCACTATTATGAATCAAAGTGGAGAAGTGTTTTTGAAATTTAACAATAATTTTGTTTATATTTCAAAGATAAACAATGGACAAAATAGTGCTCAAAATATAAAAATTTTTAATATCAATGATTTAAATTTAAGCTCTTTTGTAAGTGCTAAAAATGCCCATTTTGAAGGTGAAAGTTGGATTTTGCGAGATGGTAATATTACATTATTACCTAAAAATTATGAACTTGCTAATGATGGTTTAAAGATACAAGATTTCTTCGAGCTTAAATCACTTGAGGGTTTTAAACCAAAGATTATAGAAGGGGTTGCTAGTAATAGTGATTATTCAATATCTGACGCACTTGAAAGTTTTGAGCTTTTTAAGGCGCAAAATGTCAATACAGATGCTCTTAAAATCAATCTTTATAAATTTGTTTTTACTCCTTTTTTTGCACCATTTTTAATGCTTATTATGTATTATTTTTTTCCTGTAATAGCAAGATTTTTTAATCTTGCTTTTGTAACTTTTATAGCTTTTGTAGTGACTTTGATGATTTGGGGAGTCTTGTTTTTGCTTACTAGATTAAGCGAAAATAGTGTGATTGCAAGTGAAATTGGCATTGTAGTGCCTATTATAATTTTGGGTTGTTTAAGTGCTTATATGTATTATAAGCATCGATAAATTAAGCTTTGTGTAGTAAAATTATAAAAATTAAAGGTTAAATATGGATTATAAACAATTAAAGCAAGAATTTAATACTCCTTTTTATATTTACAATTTTGATTTCATAAAAGAGCGTTTTTTAAATCTCAAAGAGGCTTTTAAGGCTAGAAAATCTCAAATTTTTTACGCTGTAAAAGCCAATTCAAATTTAAGTTTGTTGCAAATGCTTGCAAATTTAGATAGTGGATTTGATTGTGTAAGTATAGGCGAGGTAAAGCGTGCCTTAAAAGCAGGAGCAAAAGCTTATAAGATTATTTTTAGTGGAGTAGGAAAAACCAAAGAAGAGTTAAGACAAGCTTTAGAATATGATATTTTATATATTAACCTTGAAAGCGAAGCTGAAATGATGCTTTTAGAAAGTGTGGCTAAAGAACTTAATCTAAAGGCAAGAATCAGTATCCGTGTTAATCCAAATGTTGATGCAAAAACTCACCCTTATATTTCTACAGGATTAAATGAAAATAAATTTGGTGTTGAAATTGATATAGCAAGAAAAATGTATCTTTATGCAAAAAATTCATCTTTTTTAGAGCCCGTTGGAGTGCATTTTCATATAGGTTCGCAACTTTTAGATATTTCTCCCATTCATGAAGCAGCAGGCATTGTTGCAAAACTTGTAAGAGAGTTAAAAGCCTTGCAAATCGACCTTAAATTTTTTGATATAGGCGGTGGTTTGGGTGTAGCTTATGAAAAAGATGAGTGTGAACCTGATCTTTATAATTATGCACAAGGTATATTAGCACAACTTCATGGGCTTGATTTAACCATAGGAATGGAGCCTGGAAGGTATTTAGTTGCTAAAAGTGGAGAATTTGTTTGTTCAGTGCTTTATGAAAAACAAAATAAAACCAAGCGTTTTGTTGTAGTAGATGGAGCGATGAATGATCTTATACGCCCAAGTTTATACGAGGCTTATCATGAAATAATCTTACCTTATAATCAAGCTCAAGAGAGTTTATGTGATGTTGTAGGTGGAATTTGTGAGAGTGGAGACTTTTTTGCTAAAGCAAGGTCTTTACCTAGCACTCAAAGTGGTGATATAATGGTTATTAAAAATACTGGAGCTTATGGTTTTAGTATGAGTAGTAATTACAATACTCGTAATAAAGCTTGCGAATTAGCCCTTGAAGAAGGACAGGTAAGATTGATTCGTCAAAGAGAAAATTTTGAAGATCAAATCGCTTTAGAAGAGAAATTTTTAAAGGCTTAAAATGTTTTTTTTAGATGTTCAAGGGACTTTAATTTCTGATCATGATAAATCTTTAATCCATGGTGCTAAAGAATTGATTGATTTTTTAAATGCAAAAAATCTTCCTTATCTTACCATTACTAACAATACAAAAAAACTTGATTTTTTAGAAAAATTACAGCAAAAAGGATTGGCTATAAAAGAAAATGCTTATATTGATCCTTTCAGCGTTTTAAAACACCTTTTAAGACCTTGTAAAGTTGCGGCTTTTGGTGCAGATGAGTTTGTAAAAAGTCTTGAAAATCTTGGTTTTGAGCTCGATTTTGTAAATCCTAGTGCTGTGCTTGTGGCTAGCTATGATGATTTTAAATTTAAAGATTTTGCCACTATGATAGAATTGGCTAAAAGAGAAGTTAGATTTATAGCTATGCACGAAACTAGTATTTATAAAAAAGATGGTAGGCCTTATCCTGGTGTAGGTAGCATTATGGCTATGCTTAAAAATGCTATTGATTTTGAATACGAGGTTGTGGGTAAGCCTAGCATTGTTTTTTATAAAGAAGCTTTAAATTTGATAAGAAGACAAAATTCAAAAATCGATTTTGAAGATATTAAAATCATTAGTGATGATTTTAGGGGTGACTTGCTTAAGGCAAAAGAACTTGGCATGAAAACCTTGCTAGTTTTAAGCGGCAAGATAAGCGACACAAAAGGGCTTGATACGGATTTGCTTGATGGAGTTTACCCTAGTGTTTTTGAGTTTTTAAAGGATCTAAAATGCCAAATTTAGAAGAATTTAGAAATAAAATCGATGCGGTTGATGATAAAATTTTAGATCTTTTAAATGAAAGAATGACTTATGTTAAAAGTATAGGTGAGCTTAAACAAAGTAGTGGGGGAAGTATTTATCGTCCTGAGCGTGAAAGAGCCATTATCAATCGTTTAAAAAATGCAAATTTAGGACTTTTAGATCAAAATGCCATAGAGGCAATTTATCAAGAAATTTTTGCAGTTTCAAGAAATTTAGAAATGCCTCAAATTGTAGCTTATTTAGGGCCTGAAGGAACTTATACGCATCAAGCAGCAAGAAGTCGTTTTGGTGCGATGAGTCGTTATATAGCCTTGGCCAATATCGAAGATGTTTTTAAAGAGTTAAGTAACAAAGAAGCAAAATACGGTGTTGTACCTATAGAAAATAATACCGAAGGTGCAGTGGGCATTACTTTAGATTGTCTAGGTAAGTATAATGAGCTTAAAATTTTTGGCGAAATTTATATGGATATTCATCATTCTTTTGTAGGAATTAATGAAAATTTAAAAGAAATCAAACGCATTTATTCGCATCCGCAAGGTTATAATCAATGTCGTAAATTTTTAGAAAGTCATGAACTTAGTGCTATAGAATTTGTTCCTTCAAAATCTACAGCTAATGCAGCTTACCTAGCTTCGCAAGATAAATATGCAGCAGCAATTTGTTCTAAAATAGCGGCTAAACTTTATAATGTGCCCGTACTTTTTGATAAAATAGAAGATAATGCAGCCAATAAAACAAGATTTTTAATTTTAAGCGATATTAAAAATCCTAAAATGCCAAATTGTAAAACTTCTATTTTAGCACACACAGCACATAAACCTGGTGGGCTTAGCTTTTTATTAGAGCAGTTTAAAAAAGAAAATATCAATCTTACTAAGCTTGAATCTCGTCCTGTAAAATCAAAAGAATTTTTACACAGTTTTTATATAGATTTTGAAGGGCATATTGATGATGAAAATGTAAAAAAAGCCTTAAAAGATATACAAGAGATTGTTTGGCTTGGATCTTATTTATCAGGAGAAAAAGATGAAATTTAATGAATTTTTAAATCATTTAAGCAATTATGAACCTGGCAAAGATATAGAAGTTATTGCTAAAGAATATGGCGTTAAAGAAGTGATAAAATTAGCAAGTAATGAAAATCCTTTTGGTACACCACCAAAAGCCATAGAATGTTTAAGACAAAATGCAAACAAAGCTCATCTTTACCCTGATGATAGTATGATAGAACTTAAAAGCACATTGGCTCAAAAATATAAAGTTCAAAATGAAAATATTATCATTGGTGCAGGTAGTGATCAAGTGATTGAATTTGCTATACATGCTAAGTTAAATTCTAAAAATGCTTTTTTGCAAGCTGGAGTTACCTTTGCTATGTATGAAATTTATGCCAAACAATGCGGTGCAAAGTGCTATAAAACTCAAAGCATTACTCATGATTTAAATGAGTTTAAAAAGCTTTATGAAGCACACAAAGATGAAATTAAACTCATTTTCTTATGCTTACCAAACAATCCTTTAGGCGAGTGTTTGGATGCAAGTGAAGTGACCAAGTTTATTAAAGGTGTGGATGAGGATTGTTTAGTTGTGATTGATGCAGCTTATAATGAATTTGCAAGTTTTAAAGATAGCAAAAAACATTTAAAACCTTGTGAATTGATTAAAGAATTTGACAATGTACTTTATTTAGGAACTTTTTCTAAACTTTATGGATTAGGAGGCTTACGCATTGGTTATGGTATAGCTAATGCTAATATTATTAGTGCATTTTACAAGCTTCGTGCGCCTTTTAATGTGAGTAATCTTGCTTTAAAAGCAGCAGTTGCAGCAATAGATGATGATGAATTTACTAAAAAAACTTTAGAGAATAATTTTTCTCAAATGGAGCTTTATAAAGAATTTGCTAAAAAATATGATATTAAAATCATTGATAGTTATACAAATTTCATCACTTATTTTTTTGATGAAAAAAATAGTACAGATTTGTCTGAAAAATTGCTTAAAAAGGGTATAATAATAAGAAATTTAAAAAGCTATGGTTTAAATGCTATACGCATTACTATAGGAACATCTTATGAAAATGAAAAATTTTTTACAGAATTTGATAAGATTTTAAGATAGATAAATCAAATAAAAATATGCAAAATTCGCTAAACTAAGGGATGAGAATTAATGGATTTTAAAAATATGCTTCATCAAATTGGGCAACTTTATCAAAATTTAACTCGCAAGCAGCGTATAGTGATTGCTGCATCTATTGTAGTAGTGGTTGGGTTTTTGGTTTTTTTAGCTTTATTTCGTGGAAGTGGTAGTAATGCAAATAATGGATATGCAGTTTTAGTTGAAAATGTAAGCCCAAGTTCTTCTGCTGCAATTGTAGCTAAACTTGAACAAAATAATATTCCCTATAAATTAGAAAGTGAAAATAAAATTTTAGTTCCACAAGATCAGGTTTATCGTCAAAGAATGTTTATTGCAAGCGAAGGTCTTATAAAAGATAGTCGCGTGGGTTTTGAAGCTTTTGATACTCAAGCTTTTGGAGCTACAAATGAAGAGCAAAAGGTAAAATACCAAAGAGCCATAGAAGGCGAACTTGCAAGAACTATTGAGACTTTAGAACCTATTCGTAGCGCTGTTGTACACATAGCATTTCCTAAAGATAGTGTTTTTACTGAAAGGCAAATTCCGCCTACAGCTTCAGTTGTTGTTAATGTTCGCGAAGGCTTAAAGCTTACTAGAAAACAAATTGATGGTATAAAAAATATTGTTTCAGCGGCAGTTCCAAAACTTACTAAAGAAAATGTTAAGATTAGTGATCAAAGTGGTGTGCCTTTAGATGAGCAAGAAGCATATGAAGATGACTTAGTTCGTGCGCAAATTAAATTTAAAAGTGATCAAGAAAAAGCTTTAGAAGATAAGATTATAGAAAATTTAGCTCCTTTTGCAGGTGGTATGGATAAAGTAAAAGTGAGTGTAAATATAGATTTTGATTTTTCCAAGCAAGAATCTCAAAGTGAAATTTATGATCCAAATCCTATAGTGCGTAGTGAGCAGACTTTAAACGAAGAAAGAACAGGTAGAAAAGATCCAGAAATTCAGGGTGTTCCAGGTGCTGTTTCTAATATAGGTCCTGTTGAAGGACTTGACAATAAAGGTCAAATTGACACTTATAAAAAAAATCAAGTTACTACAAATAATGAACTTTCTAAAACTATCACAAATACCAAAAAACAATTTGCAACAGTTTTACGCACTTCAGCAGCTGTTACTATAGATGGAAAATATCAAGATGTGGTTGATGAAAATGGGGATGTGAAAAGTGAATATGTCCCATTGACTAAAGAAGAGCTTGCAAGTGTTGAGAGTATAGTTAAAAATACTATTAATTTTAGCGCTACTAGAGGTGATAGTGTTGTAGTGCAAAATTTGCCATTTCATCGTGAGTCGATTAGAGTTGAGAGTAAAGTTAAAACTTTTTACAATCGTTTTGTTGAGCCATTTATTCCGCCGGTTAAGTATTTTATTGCAGCGATTTTACTTTTTATTTTTTACAAAAAAGTCATTGCTCCATTTACTCAAAAAATGCTTGAAGATGTCGCAGCGCAAGAAGAAATGCAGCAAGGTCCAAATGCTGTTTTAGATGATGTTGAAGATACTTTGGAAAAAATGAATGCAGCAAGGAAGAAAGTTGAAGAACAACTTGGTTTTGGGGATAACTTCAATGAAGATTCTATCCAGTATGAGGTTTTACTTGAAAAATTGCGTGGTTTGGTAAGTGATAAAAGTGAGGAAATTGCTGCACTTTTGCAAAACTTAATTCAAAATGATAGCGAATTTGGCGAAAAGGATATGTGATGATAAAGCTAAGTGAAGAACAAAAAATGGTCTATGATGATTTATCGATGCCTGAGAAGGTAGCGATATTTCTTATACAACTTGGCGAAGATGCAACAACTTCTGTGTTTTCACATATGGAAATTGATGTAATTACAGAAATTTCACGTTATATTGCTATGGCTAAAAATGTTGATAGATCTGTAGCTACTGCGGTTTTAGAAGAATTTTACACTCTGCTTCAATCAAATCAATATATTAAAAGTGGTGGTTTGGAATATGCTAAAGAAATACTTTTTCGTACTTTTGGGCCAGAGATTGCAAATAAAATTCTTGAAAAACTTACTAAAAGTATGGAGAATAATCAAAATTTTGCTTATTTGGCACAAATTAAACCACAGCAACTTGCAGACTTTATTACCAAAGAGCACCCACAAACCATCGCTCTTATTTTGGCACACATGGATTCTATTCATGCGGCAGAAACTTTAGAGTATTTTAGTGATGAATTAAGGGCTGAGGTGGTTATAAGAATGGCAAATCTTGGCGATATTTCTCCAAGTATTATTAAAAGAGTTTCTGCAGTGTTAGAAAGCAAGCTTGAAAGTCTTACCTCTTATAAGGTTGAAGTGGGCGGCCCAAGAGCGGTAGCAGAAGTGCTTAATCGTTTGGGTCAAAAAGCAAGCAAATCAACCATTACTTATATTGAACAAAGTGATGAACGCTTAGCAGAGACTATTAAAGAGCTTATGTTTACTTTCGATGATATACAAAAACTTAGCACTCAAGCTATAAGAGAAATTTTAAAAGTAGCCGATAAGCGTGATTTAATGATAGGTTTAAAAGGTGCAAGTGAAGAGTTAAAGCAAAAATTCTTAGCCAATATGTCTACGCGTGCAAGCGAAGCTTTTCTTGAAGAAATGGGTTTTTTGGGTGCTGTGCGTGTTAAAGATGTTGAAGATGCGCAAAGAAAGGTTGTTGAAGTGGTGCAAAAACTTGCAGAACAAGGTCTTGTTCAAACAGGCGATGCGGATGAAATGATAGAGTAGGTGAGAGATGGTTAATCGTAGCAATGTAATTTCTGGTGGGGCTTCTGATCAGCATGTTGTTGAAGGATATCGTTTTAAAGTTATTTCAGAATTTGATAATCATACAGGTGAAAAAAAACATACTCAAACTCCAGATGAAGAAAATGCTAATATATCTTTAAATGATGAAAAACCAGTCGAAGAAAATCAAGCCATTGCCCCTACGCAAGCTGTTATGGAAACTCAAATTCCAACATTTCAACCAAGCTTTGTTGAAGATTTGCTTAAAAAAACAGATGAAATGTCAAGCAATATTATTAAACTTCAAATGCAAATAGAAAGCCAAGAGAATGAATTTAATAACCGCTTAAATTCAGAACTTGAAAATGCTAAAGAAAAATTTGCCAAAGAAGGTTATGAGAAAGCAAAAGAAGAATTTCAAAAGGAATTGAGTGATTTTAAAGATAAGTATTTAAAAAGTATAGCCAAACTCGATAATGCTTGCGAAAATCTTGAAAATTTCATAGAAAAAAATGAGAAAGAATTAGCAGATACTGCTATAGATATCGCTAAAGAAGTAATCTTAAAAGAGCTTGAACTAAATTCAAGTAAGATAGCTTATGCTTTGGCCAAAGATTTAATCGGCGAGCTTAAGGGTGCTAGTGCAATTGAGCTTAAGGTTAATGCAGAGGATTATGAGTATTTAAAAGAGCAATTTGATCAGAATGCTCATATTAAAATAAGTCTTGATGATGCAATTAGCAAAGGAAGTGTTGTTATTATAAGTGACGCAGGCAATATAGAATCCAATCTTAACTCTCGTCTAACTAAAATTAAAAAAATGGTGAATAATGAGTAAAAAATTTGCCCATACTCAAGAAGAGTTAGAAAAGCTAAGTTTAAAAGAATTAGAAAATTTAGCAGTATCTATGCGTGAAAAAATCATACAAGTTGTGAGTAAAAATGGTGGGCATTTAAGTTCAAATTTGGGTGCTGTAGAACTTAGTATAGCAATGCATTTGGTTTTTGATGCAAAAAAAGATCCTTTTATTTTTGATGTGTCGCATCAGTCTTATACACACAAGCTTTTAAGCGGAAAAGAAGAAATATTTGATACTTTAAGACAAATCAATGGTCTAAGTGGTTATACAAAACCTAGCGAGGGAGATTATTTTGTAGCAGGGCATTCTAGCACCTCTATTTCTTTGGCAGTAGGTGCTTGTAAGGCCATTGCTTTAAAGGGTGAAAAGCGTATTCCTGTTGCTTTGATTGGAGATGGTGCTTTAAGTGCGGGTATGGCCTATGAGGCTTTAAATGAATTGGGTGATTCTAAATTTCCTTGCGTAATACTTTTAAATGATAATGAAATGAGTATCTCAAAACCAATTGGAGCAATTTCAAAGTATCTTTCTCAGGCTATGGCAACGCAGTTTTATCAAAGTTTTAAAAAGCGTATTGCTAAAATGTTGGATATATTGCCTGATAGTGCTACTTATATGGCTAAGCGTTTTGAAGAGAGTTTTAAACTTATTACTCCTGGGCTTTTGTTTGAAGAATTAGGGCTTGAATATATAGGGCCTATTGATGGACATAATTTAGGTGAAATTATTTCTGCATTAAAACAAGCAAAAGCTATGCAAAAGCCTTGTGTGATACATGCTCAAACCATAAAGGGTAAAGGCTATGCTTTAGCTGAAGGAAAACATGCTAAATGGCACGGGGTGGGAGCCTTTGATATAGATAGTGGAGAGAGTGTTAAAAAAAGTGATACTAAAAAATCTGCTACTGAAATTTTTTCTAAGAATTTGCTTGATTTAGCCTCAAAATATGAAAATATTGTTGGGGTTACGGCGGCTATGCCAAGTGGAACAGGTCTTGATAAGCTTATAGAAAAATATCCAAATCGTTTTTGGGATGTGGCTATTGCAGAACAGCATGCAGTAACTTCTATGGCCGCTATGGCAAAAGAAGGATTTAAACCTTTTATTACAATATATAGCACCTTTTTGCAGCGTGCTTATGATCAAGTGATCCATGATTGTGCGATTATGAATTTAAATGTGGTTTTTGCTATGGATAGAGCAGGGATAGTAGGCGAAGATGGGGAGACGCATCAAGGTGTTTTTGATCTTAGTTTTTTAGCTCCTTTGCCAAATTTCACTCTTTTAGCCCCAAGAGATGAACAAATGATGCAAAATATAATGGAGTATGCTTATTTACATCAAGGACCTATTGCTTTTCGTTATCCTAGAGGGAGTTTTATTTTGGATAAAGAATTTAATCCTTGTGAGATAAAACTTGGTAAGGCACAATGGCTTGTAAAAAATAATAGTGAAATTGCTTTTTTAGGTTATGGACAAGGTGTGGCAAAAGCGTGGCAAGTCTTAAGAGCCTTGCAAGAAATGAATAATAATGCTAATTTGATTGATTTAATTTTTGCTAAACCTTTAGATGAAGAGCTTTTGTGTGAGCTTGCTAAAAAAAGTAAAATTTGGTTTATTTTTAGTGAAAATGTTAAAATTGGCGGTATAGAAAGTTTAATTAATAATTTTTTACAAAAATATGATTTGCATGTAAAAGTTGTTAGCTTTGAATATGAAGACAAATTTATTGAACATGGAAAAACAAGTGAGGTGGAAAAAAATCTAGAAAAAGATGTCAATAGTTTGTTGACGAAAGTTTTAAAATTTTATCATTAAATAATAAAAAATATTATTTAATATAAACTTCTTTTAATAAAAATTTTATTATTATTTTTACTTAAAAAAGCAAGGAATAAATAAAATGGAATTACTACAAATGCTTAAAAAACATGAGTTAAAAGCTACTCCGCAAAGACTATGTGTTTTAAAAATTTTAAAAAGACATGAGCATCCTAATATTGATGAATTATATACAGAAATTAAAAAAGAATACCCTTCAATCTCTTTAGCGACGGTTTATAAAAATCTTAATACTTTACAAGAACAAGGTTTAGTTGTTGAAATCAATGTTTTAAATCAAAAAACTTGTTACGATATTTATGAAGAAGAACATATTCATGTTGTTTGCGCCAAATGTGGTGGTATAGAGGATTTAAGTTTTAAAGATGCTAAGCTTTATGAATATCAAGAGCATTTAGAAAAAAAGATAGGCAATTTCGTCAATCATCTGTCTGTTTGTGCTTATGTTGATAGTTGCAAAAAGTGTCATTAAGCAAAATAAGGTTAAAATAACCCATATATTTTAAGGGTTATTTTAATGGTTTATGAAATTCAAAAAAACTTTTTACTATCTGATTGCACTCTTTTAGAGAATTTAAAAAAAGATAATATACCTTTTCGAAATTCTAAATTTGAAACTTTTTATACTCAAATAACTTCAAATCATAGTGTTAAATTTCAAAGTTTTTGCAATGAATTTTATAAAATTACAAAATTTAATAATTCAATTTTAGAACAGAATCAAGAAGAGAAAATTTCTAAAAAAAAATTTGAAAAAGCTCGAAAAAAGATTATAGGAAAGAGTATTAAAAAAGAACGCTTCGAATTTAAATTTTGCTCTTTAAAAAGTTATATTGATATTTATGAAGAGCCTAAAATTTGTATTTTAAAAATATTTTTTCCAACTTTGGATAGTTCCAATGAATTTAAAATTCCTAAAGATTTTAAAATTCAAAAAGAATTACATCATGATTTAAATTCTAAACATATTGTTTTATATGGTTTTGAATATCAAAATTTTGATATAGAGAAATGTTTTAAAATTATAGAAAAAAATCAGAATTTTAGCTTGGATTTTCCAAATTATATTAATGCTTATGATGGATTTAGAATTTTTTTATTTTATTTATTTAAAAAATTAAAATTTTATTGGACTTTATCTTTAGAGAGAAAAGATAAGCAAAGTTTATGCGAATTTTTATTTTATTCAAGAAGCTTGTATATAGTTTTATCAAGCATGAATACTATTTTAGATAAAAATTTGAGTAATATTTTGGCTTTAAAGTTTAAAGATATAACGAAAAAAACTCAAGATATTTTAGCAAGTGAAAATTCAAATCAAGATTTATTGCTATTTTTAAGCGATGAAAAAATCCAAGATTTGTTTAATGATTTTGATTTTTTCATAAAGGAAAATTCTTTTTATGAAGGCGATTGCAAAGATAGGTTTTTTAAACAACTTGTTGCGTTAGAACTTAGAAAAAAAATTATTTTATTTAGAAAAAATATACTAAAAAATTTTGATTTAGAGCTTTTTGAAAATAGTTTTTTTGAATTGGCAATATTTTTAGAATATTTTTATCGTTTTTTAGAGATAAAAAATTTAAACAAACTTTATGAAAAATATTGCAAAGATAGGGATAAAAATATTTTTTCGAAAATAATCAATAATAAAAATAAATTTTGCAAATTGCTTAAAAAATCAAGTAAAAATTTGAAAATTTACAAAGGATAAAAATGCAAAAACAAGAAAAAATTATAGAAATGTTTAATCAAATTGCACCTACTTATGATAAGGCAAATAGAATTTTAAGCTTTGGAGCTGATGTAGCGTGGCGCAAAAAAGCTTGTCAAAGAGTGATGAGTTTGTATTTAAAAAAAGATTTAAAAATCGCTGATATTGCCTGTGGCACAGGGGATATGATAGAGATTTGGCAAGAGAGTGCTTTAAAAATGGAAAAAAATATTTTAAATATTAAAGGTATTGATCCAAGTAGTGGCATGCTAAATGTTGCAAAAGAAAAATTTCCAAATGTCGAATTTATAGAAGCAGGGGCGCAAAATTTACCTTTAGAAAGTCAAAGTTTAGATATTTTAAGCATTAGTTATGGCATTCGCAATGTTGTAGAAAGACAAAAAGCCTTAAGTGAATTTGCTAGAGTACTTCAAAAAGATGGTATTTTGGTAGTTTTGGAATTTACAAAAAGAGAAAAGGGTGGATTTATAGCAGCTTGTAGAGATTTTTATCTTAAAAATATTTTACCAAGTATAGGTGGGATAATCAGTAAAAATAAAAGTGCTTATGAGTATTTGCCAAACTCTATTGAGGGATTTTTAAGTAAGGAAGAGTTCATCTTGGAACTTAAAAATGCTGGTTTTGAAATGCTTGATTATAAAAGTTTTAGCTTTGGCGTGAGTTCAATGTTTATAGCAAAAAAACTATGACACCAACAGAATTAAATCTTAAGGCAAAGGCTTTATTAGAAACACATTTTGATGATATAGTTTTAAGTGGAGAAATTTCAAAAATTACTTTACATGGTTCAGGGCATTGGTATTTTGATTTAAAAGATGAAAGATCAAGCATTGCTTGTGCTATGTTTAAAGGAGCTAATTTAAAAGTCGCGTTTAAACCAGCGGTGGGGGATTTTTTAGAGCTTTGTGGAAGTGTGAGTTTATATCCTGAAAGCGGTCGTTATCAATTTATCGCTACTAGTATGAAAAAAGCAGGTTTTGGGGATTTGGAGGCACAGTTTTTGGCTTTAAAAGAGCGTTTGCAAAAAGAAGGACTTTTTGATCCACGCTTTAAAAAATCTTTGCCAAAATTTCCTAAAAAAGTAGGCATTATCACTTCAAAAACTTCTGCTGCTTTGCAAGATATGCTAAAACTTATTCATCAAAAAGAATATTTTTTGGCAAAAATTTATATTTTTGATGCTTTAACTCAAGGAAATAATGCTCCTTTTTCTCTTATACAAGCTTTAAAAAAAGCCGATGATATGGATTTAGATGTTCTTATTATAGCACGTGGTGGAGGAAGCAGGGAAGATCTTTTTTGTTTTAATGATGAAAATTTAGCAAGAGAGATTTTTAAAGCAAAAACTCCTATTATTTCAGCCATAGGACATGAGATTGATTATGTTATTAGTGATTTTGTTGCAGATTTTAGAGCTCCAACGCCCTCAGCTGCTATAGATACTTTGTTTTATTCTAAGCTGGATATAGAGCAAAGTTTGGATTTAATGGAAGAAAAATTAATGCAACTTTGGAATCATAAAATACAAAATTATGAAAATTTGCTTTTAAATTTAAGCAAATTTTTCAAATTTAATTCTTTGCCAAAAATAATAGATGAAAAAATAAAACAAAGCCATAATATAGAAAAGCAATTAAATCATCTACTGGCAAATCAAATGCGTTATAATGAATTAAAATTAGATAAATTGCAAAATGCTTATTTGCAACATGAGAATTTTTTTAATAAAAGCAAAAAGTTTATTTGTATCAGAAAAAATGGTAAAATAGCAAATTTAGAAGATCTTAAGAGTGATGATATCGTTATTTTAAGTTCTCAAACTTCTCAAAAAGAAGCAAAAATTTTATAAGGATAAATTATGAGAAAAATTAATTTCAGTGCAGGGCCATCGACTTTACCTTTAGAAATTTTAGAGCAAGCTCAAAAAGAACTCTGTGATTATCAGGGTAGGGGTTATTCTATAATGGAAATTTCTCACCGCACAAAAGTATTTGAAGAAGTGCATTTTGGAGCACAAGAGAAAGCTAAAAAACTTTACGGGTTAAATGATGATTATGAAGTATTATTTTTACAAGGTGGAGCAAGTTTGCAATTTGCTATGATTCCTATGAATTTAGCTTTAAATGGGGTTTGTGAATATGCAAATACAGGAGTTTGGACAAAAAAAGCGATTAAAGAAGCACAAATTTTAGGTGTCAATGTTAAAACCGTAGCAAGTAGCGAGGAAAGTAATTTTAATCATATTCCTAGAGTGGAATTTAGCGATAATGCTGATTATGCTTATATTTGTTCTAACAATACTATTTACGGCACTCAATATCAAAATTATCCTAAAACTAAAACTCCTTTGATTGTGGATGCATCGAGTGATTTTTTTTCTAGAAAAGTAGATTTTTCAAATATTGCTCTTTTTTATGGCGGAGTGCAAAAAAATGCTGGAATTTCGGGTTTAAGTTGTATTTTTATCCGTAAAGATATGTTAGAAAGATCTAAAAATAAACAAATTCCTAGCATGTTAAATTATTTGACTCATGCTGAGAATCAGTCCTTGTTTAACACGCCTCCAACCTTTGCTATTTATATGTTTAATCTTGAAATGGATTGGCTTTTAAATCAAGGCGGACTTGATAAAGCACATGAGAAAAATTCTCAAAAAGCTGCTATGCTTTATGAGTGTATTGATTTAAGTAATGGATTTTATAAAGGACATGCAGATAAAAAGGATAGATCTTTAATGAATGTGAGTTTTAATATTGCTAAAAATAAAGATTTAGAGTCTCTTTTTGTAAAGGAAGCCGAAGAAGCTGGAATGATAGGACTTAAAGGACATAGAATTTTAGGAGGAATTCGTGCAAGTATTTATAATGCGCTTAATTTGGATCAGGTAAAAACCTTGTGTGAATTTATGAAAGAATTTCAAGGAAAATATGCATGATAAAGCGTTTTGATGAGTGCGATAGAATGTCGCAAATTATTGTTTTTGATAAATATTTTAAGACTGCAGGACAAGTGGCTTTTGAACCTAGCGGAGATATTAAAAAACAAACTAAAGAAGCGCTTGCAGAACTTGATGCTTTGTTTGAAAAAATAGGTGCAAACAAAGGAGATTTGATTCAAATTCAAATCTGGTTAGATAATATGCAAGATTTTGATGCAATGAATGAAATTTATGATGCTTGGATTAAAAATTATCCTAAACCTGTTAGAGCTTGTGTAGGAAGTGCTTTAGCAGAGGGTTATTTGGTAGAAATTCAAGCTTTTGGAAAGCTAAGAGAGAATTAAAAATTCTCTCCTCCAAATTTTAAAAGTGCAGATCCCCAAGTAAAACCACCGCCAAAAGCATCTAGCAAGATCAGATCCCCTTTTTTAAGCCGACCTTCTTCATAGGCATCATTCATTGCCATAGGTATAGAAGCAGCTGAAGTATTGCCATATTTTTGTACAGTGATCACACATTTTTCATCGCTTAGATTGAGTTTTTCTTGGACGGCTTTAATGATGCGTAGATTAGCTTGATGAGGAATAAAAAGATCAATTTCTTGTGCTAAAATGTTATTTTTGGTTAAAATTTCTACAACATCATTACTAAGCGTGTTTACTGCTATTTTAAAAACTTCATTGCCTTTCATTTGCATAGAAAGTGTTTGACATAGGCTTGATTTTTGCGATCTTTGAGTCATTAAAAGATCTCCATAATTACCATTGCTTGCAGTATGTACATCAAGGATATGATTTTCATTATCCAAACTTACAACTCCAGCACCTGCACCGTCTCCAAAGAGTATGCAAATACTTCTGTCATTGTAATCCATAATTGAACTTGTTTTTTCAGCTCCTATGATTAAAACATTTTTTTTCAAACCACTTTCTACTAAGGCTTTAGCTTGTTCAAGCAAATAGATAAAACCAGAACAAGCTGCTGAAATATCAAAAGCGCTAATATTTACAAGTCCTAAATTTGAAGCAATTTTACAAGCGGTTGAAGGCATAGTAAAATAATCAGGACTTAAAGTGGCTACAAGAATAGCATCAATATCTTCAGGTTTTAAATTTGCTCTTTCTATGGCTTTTAATGCAGCTTTTGTGCCCAAATCGCTAGTATTTTCATTTTCACTAGCAATGCGCCTTTCTTTAATACCTGTGCGTCTAGTGATCCATTCATCGGTGGTATCTACCATTTTTTCAAGATCAGCATTGCTTAAAATTTTTTCTGGAATATAAGAAGCTATACTTTTAAGACTGGCTTTAAGCATTGTATTTCCCAAGTTCATTTTCTATAAGTTCATTGATATGAGATTGGCTAAAATTTATAGCTTGAAAAATTGCATTTTTAATAGCTCTAGAATCGCTTTTTCCATGACTTATGATCACGCAGCCATTAACTCCAAGAAGGGGTGCTCCGCCATATTCTTGCCAATCTGTGTGTTTTTTTAATTTTTTAAAAGATGGCTTCATGAGTAAAGCACCTATTTTAGAAATAAAAGATTGCTTTACTTCGTTTTTTAGAAGTTGAAAAATAGCTGTTGCCACACCTTCACAAGCCTTTAAGATAACATTTCCATCAAAACCATCACAGACTAAAACATCTATTTCACCATTGAAAATATCTCTACCTTCAGCATTACCTATAAAATTTGGAATTTTTTTCATAAGCTGATGACTTTCTTTGGTAAGTTCATTACCTTTGCATTCTTCTTCACCATTAGAAAGTAAAGCAAGGCGTGGTTTTTGAATTTGCATGATTGCTCTAGCATAAACTTCACCCATTATGGCAAATTGAAATAAATTTTCAGCTTTACAATCTGTATTAGCTCCAACATCCAAAAGTAAAGTTTTGTTAATGATATTTGGCATTAAAGTGGCAATAGCAGGTCTTGAAATGCCTTTAAGTCTTCCAAGCCTTAAGGTAGCCAAAGACATACTTGCTCCACTATGACCCGCTGAAACTACAGCATCTACTTTTTTTTCTTTTAATAAATTAATAGCTTTATATATGGTTGTTTCTTTATTTTTTAAAGCATCTGTGGCATTTTCATTCATCGAAAAAATTTCACTAGCTTCTTCGTATTGTATATATTGTTCTAATTTTTTTGGTATTAAAGGTTTTAGAATTTTAGAATTTCCCACTAAGATAGCGTTAAAAGGTTTTGCTTCTAGCGCCTTTAAAACGCCTTCTATAATGGGTTTTTCTCCAAAATCACCACCCATTGCATCAATGGCAATGTTAATCATTGATTTTAATATTCCTTAGTTGTTGGATTCGCACGGTGA
The DNA here is from genome assembly GCF_004378995.1 of Campylobacter sp. US53. Taxonomy (NCBI): domain Bacteria; kingdom Pseudomonadati; phylum Campylobacterota; class Epsilonproteobacteria; order Campylobacterales; family Campylobacteraceae; genus Campylobacter; species Campylobacter sp. US53. Next base: position 54,018 of record NZ_RYYH01000004.1, read on the forward strand.
GGCATTTTGTAGCTTCCATCTTTGTCTTTTATAGGCATAGGAAGACTAACTTTATAGTGAGTTCTGCGTTTAGCTGCACGAGTTTTGCTCACTCTTCTCTTTGGTACTGCCATTTTTTCTCCTTTATAAAATTTAATTAATTATTGCAATTTATGCAATAAAAATAATCACTTAAATAAGCTTCAAGCTCGCTGATAGCAACTTCTATTAAATCAATATGTCCATCGAAAAATTCTATAGTATTGCTCAATTCGTTTGCTTCATCTTTAAAAATACCATCACTTGCAAAAAGTTCTAAATTTTCTTTAATTTCAAGTTTTAACTCAGTTCCACAACTATCACAAGGTCTATAGATAAAACCTTGCATAATAGCATTTATTTTAACAAGCTTAGGATTTATTTTTACTAAATTTCCCTCAAAAATCATATTTTCAAGATTAAGTTTAAAAGGATATTCCTTTGTATTAATCTTAGAAAAAGGGATTTTCATTTAGCAAATTTCATTTGGTTTAAAGAAAAAATCAATTTCTATTTTTGCATTTTCCAAGCTGTCACTTCCATGAACAGCATTAGCATCAATACTCTCAGCAAAATCGGCTCTAATTGTTCCTGCTTTAGCTTCTTTAGGATTTGTCGCTCCCATTAAATCTCTATTTTTTAATACAGCACCTTCTCCTTCTAGTACAGAAACAACAACAGGACCGCTAATCATAAATTCAACTAAGTCTTTAAAAAAAGGTCTTTCTTTATGAACAGCATAAAAATTTTCAGCTTGCTCTTTACTAAGTTGAACTTTTTTCATTGCAGCGATTCTTAATCCATTGCTTTCAAAACGATCTAAAATTTTTCCTATAACACCTTTTTTAACAGCATCAGGTTTAATTATAGATAAAGTTTTTTCCATCTTTGTAATAACTCCTTATTTTAATAAAGCTTAAAATTATACTTGAATTTGTTTAAAGAAAGTTAAATTATAAAGAAAAAGCTAGGAATCTCTAGCTTTTTAATTTTTTAAAATTATGCAAAAACTGGAGTGTCCCCACTTCTCATATCAGCGCCAATATTATCACGACTTGGTTGTCCTGATTCTACAGCACTCCAAACTATACATCCATCTGTTGGGCAAGCACTGGCACAAGCTGGTTGATCATTATGTCCTACGCATTCAACGCATTTGTTTGCATAAACATAATATCTATCTTCACCTTCTGGATTGTTAGCATCATCAACGATAGCACTCACTGGACACTCATCAATACAAGAACCACAAGCAATACATATATCTGTAATTTTTACAGCCATTTTTTCTCCTTTTTAATATTAAGATTTAAAAGATTTTAGCATAAAATTCTTAAATAAGGTAAATTTTGATAATCAAAAATTTACATTATTTGATAATAATTATAACTTTCTTAAATTTTTAATATTATTCTTAGATATTTAAAAAAAAATAAAGATTTAAACGATATAATTTCGTTATCAATAAAATTTATTATTTAGGAGAAAATATGATAGTTACTAAAAAAGCTTTAGATTTTACTGCTCCAGCAGTATTGGGAAACAATGAAATTGTTCAAGATTTTAATCTTTATAAAAATATAGGTCCAAAAGGAGCGGTAGTATTCTTTTATCCAAAAGATTTTACTTTTGTTTGTCCTTCAGAAATTATAGCTTTTGACAAAAGATATCAAGAATTTAAAAACCGTGGCATTGAAGTAATTGGAATTTCAGGAGATAATGAATTTTCACATTTTGCTTGGAAAAATACTCCAGTAAATCAAGGTGGTATTGGTCAGGTTAAATTTCCGCTTGTTGCTGACTTAACTAAGCAGATTGCTAGAAATTTTGATGTACTTTATGCAGAAGCAGTTGCCCTTCGTGGTTCGTTCTTGCTTGATGCTGATGGAACAGTTCGCCATGCTGTGGTTAATGATTTACCACTAGGTAGAAATATAGATGAAATGTTAAGAATGGTTGATACTATGCTTTTTACAAATGAGCATGGTGAAGTTTGTCCTGCAGGATGGAATAAGGGTGATGAAGGTATGAAAGCTAACCCTAAAGGCGTGGCTGAATATCTTGGCAAAAACGAAGCTAAACTTTAATTTCTTAGTATAAAGCCTCTTTACGAGGCTTTTTCTTCATTTTTATTCTTTAATTGAAATTCATAAATTTTCTACTATAATTTTACACACATATTAAAATTTTTATTTAGGCTAAAATATGGCAGGCGAAGATCAAGAAAAAACAGAAGAACCCACGTCCAAAAAGATAGAAGATGCGCGTAAAGAAGGTAATGTTCCAAAGTCTCAAGATGCGGCAGCTATTGTAACTTTGATAATTGGAGTAACTATAACTTTATTTATGATGAGTTTTATGGGCGAGAGAATTGTAAATTTATATAGATACTATCAAAGTTTTATTGGTGTTGAATTTGATTTGCGTATTATTCAAGCCATTATGATTAAAAGTATTTTTGAGGTTTTAATTATTCTTGCACCTATTGTTTTAAGTATTATGATTGCTGGGGTTTTAGGAAATATTATGCAATTTGGTTTTATTTTTACAACTAAACCTATTATGCCAAATTTAGGAAAAATCAATCCTCTAAAAGGTTTAAAAAACCTTTTTTCGTTGAAAAAAATTGTTGAAAGTATAAAAATTATTTTAAAAGTGGGTATTGTTTTTACTATAGCTTTTATAGTTTTACTTAAATTTATGCAAGAGCTTCCAAGAGTTGAGCTTTATACTATGGTTGCACAGCTTACTTGGCTAAGAGACAGAGCTATTGTTTTAGCAGCTATTGTTATAGTTGCTTTTTTAATTATTGCTGTTTTAGATGTTTTTTTGGTGCGTTTTCAGTATTTTAAAGGTTTGCGTATGAGCAAACAAGAAATAAAAGATGAGTATAAACAAATGGAAGGAGATCCTCAGGTTAAAGGTAGAATTCGTAGACTTCAAATGGAAGCTGCGCGTCGTCGTATGATTCAAGATGTTGCAGGTGCGGATGTGGTGATCACAAACCCAACGCATTATGCCGTAGCTATTCGTTATGATACAAGTAAAGAACAAGCCCCTAGGGTTGTTGCCAAAGGAGTGGATTTTCTCGCTCTTCGCATAAAACAAGTAGCCTATGAAAATAATGTTGTAGTTTATGAAAATCCTCCTTTAGCAAGAGAGCTTTATAAAGCTTGTGATGTTAATGATCTTATTCCTAGGGAAATGTTTAAAGCTGTAGCTGAGGTACTAGGATTTGTTTATAATACAAATAATAAGAGTCGTTTAGCTGGTCAAGTAAAAAAAGGAAACTAAAACTTTTAAGGTGCTTTAGTTCCTATTTTGTTAATAAGCTCAAGAACCGATTTTTGAGTATTTGTATCTGCTGTATCGACTTTAAAATATATTTCTACTCTATTATTTTCTAGAGCTTGTGGATTTCCATTGATGGGATTATTAAGCCCGTAGCTTTTAATGCTAATGTTTTTTAAATTTGCTCCACCTTCTATAAAATATTTTAATACATTTTCTGCTCTTTGATAGGCGAGTTCATAACTTCTTATAATAGAGTCGCTATTGTCTGTATAGCCTCTAATTTCTATTTTTGCTTGAGGTGGCAAATATGTTGTTAGTTCAGCCATACGTTTTAAATAATCTTGTATATCAGCTGAAACGATTTGAGCACTACCTCTTTCAAATTCAACTTTAGATGGAAGGTTAAGAGCAACCTGATTGTCGCTTTGATCTAGAGCTGCTTGAAGACGTTTGATGGTTTCTTGCTGTGTCATAGTCATTTGTTTTAACGATTTGAGTTCATCACTTTCTTCTTTTGCTGCACCCTTATATTTTTCTTGGGTTTTACTTTCTTCTTTGACTGTTTGAGTAGAGGTATAATCAAAGATTTTAACAAATTCGGTTTTTAAAGCCTCTACTTTAGCAGGATTTGTTTTAGAAATTGCCCAAAGAGCAATAAAAAGTGCCAAAAGCAAACTTAGAAAGTCTGCATAAGGTACAGCCCATTTTTCACCTGCAGGACATTCTGGACATTTATGTTTCTTGGCCATTTTTAACCTTTGTCAAATTGTGAAATTTTTGGATCATCGTGACTTAAGAAATTAAAAAGCTTAGCTTCCAAATCTCTAGGATTCGCACCTTCTGCAATTCCTTTTATGGCTTCAGTGATGACAATTTGCTCTTTTACAAGATCCATTCCATTAGCTTTCATTTTTCTTCCCCAAGGTGCAAAAAGCGCATAAGCACCAAAAATCCCAGTAACCGTAGCTGTAAAAGCACCTGAAATACCCGCTGCCATTGCTTGAGGATTATCTAGCAATTTAAGAGCTAGAATAAGACCAAAAACCGCTCCAACAAGTCCCATGGTAGGGCAAGTTTCTCCAAATACTATCCAATATTCTGCGCATTCTTTATAATGCTCTTCAAGTTGTTCGGTTTGTATTTCCATGCTTTCGTGAATTTCTTCAAAGCTTTTACCATCTACAAGCATCATCATAGCATTTTTTAAAAATTCATTTTCAATCTCATTGGTTCTTGATTCTAATGCTAAAAGACCATCTCTTCTTGCAATAATAGCAAATTCTATTAACTGAGCTATCCTTTCAGGTAGATTTACTCCAGAACCTTTAAAGACAACTTTGAGTTCTTTATAAGCTGCTTTTACAATTTTTTTATGTGTAGAAGTCATTGCACAAAATGCAGCCGTTGGCATAACTATAAGAAAGGAAGAAAGGTGAATAACATGTAAAGGATTTCCTCCTTCTAATATATCTCCTACTGAAATACTAGTAACTGCGAGCACCATTCCCAGTATGGTTGAAAGATCCATTAAATATCTCCTTGATTATTTTAAATCGCCCCAATTTTTAGCGATACTTGAGCTTGTTTTTAATTTTACTTTTAATTTTACTATATTTTCCATAATATCTCTAGTTTTTTTTACAAAATTTTCACATAAATCATCTTTTACTTCAAAAATTAATTCATCGTGAATTTGCAAAATAAGCTTTTTGTCTTCATTTAATTCTTTATTGATTTCTAGCATTGCAAGTTTGATTACATCAGCTGCTGAGCCTTGTAAGATTGAATTAATGCTTTCTCTTTCATACATGGCAATTTGCATAGGTTTTGCGTTTTCAAAATCAAAATAACGCTTGCGACCGCTTAAAGTAGTGATAAAACCATTTTGTTTAGCTTTGTTTTTAACTGTTTCAAAATATTTCTTAATACTAGTAAAATTTTCAAAATATTTTTCTATGTAAGATTTGGCTAAATGAGCTTCTATTTTTAAATTTTGACTTAAAGTTTTATAGCCCATGCCATAAATAAGTCCAAAATTTATACTTTTTGCAACACTTCTGGTTTCATAATTGCTTTCTCCAAAAATCATTATAGCTGTTCTTGCATGTATATCTTCATCGTTAGCAAAAGCATTTAAAAGTTTTTCATCTTCGCTAAAATGCGCAAGCATTCTCAGTTCGATTTGAGAATAATCAAGAGAGATAAAACTAAATCCATCTTTAGCTACAAAGCAAGATTTATAATCTTTTGCGTATTGTCCGTGTGCAGGAATATTTTGCAAATTCGGATCTTTAGATGAAAGGCGTCCTGTAGCAGTTCCAGTCTGTAAAAAACTTGAATAAATGCGTGAATTTTTATCTTTTAACGCTAGTTTTAACAAAGGTTCGCAATAAGTGGAATAAAGTTTGGCAAGTTCTCTATAATCTAAAATTTTGGCAATTACAGGATGTTTATCTAAAAGTGCATTTAAAACTTTTTCATCGGTAGAATATCCTGTTTTTCCTTTTTTTCCACTTGGAAGTTTAAGTTTTTCAAAAAGTATATCACCTACTTGTTTAGGTGAGTTTAGGTTAAATCTATCCTCACAAAGAGTATAAATTTCTTCACTTAAATTTTTGATTTCATTTTCAAATTTTTTCATAAGGGCTTCAAGTGCATTTGTATCAAGCTTTATGCCATTTTCTTCCATCATCATAATGATTTTAATGAAATCAAATTCACAGTTTTTAGCAAGTTCTAATAAAGGAGTTTCAAGATTTTTTAAAAAATAAAGATAAAATCTTAACGTGATATAAGCATCTTCTGCGGCGTATTTGCAAGCTTTTTCAAGTTCTACACTTGCAAAATTTTCTCCTTTTTTAACAAGGCTTTCAAAATGTAAGGTTTCATAATTAAAAAGTCTTAAGGCTAAATCATCCATATTTACTCTTAAAGAAGGATTTTTAAGCCATGCTAAAATCATTGTATCTGCGTATTTTTGAGGTAAATTTAATCCAAAATTGTTTTGAATGATTTTAAAATCATATTTGAGATTGTGTCCTATAACAAAATGATTAAAGATTAGCTCTATAGCTTTTTTGGCACTTTGCAATGAAATTTGCTCACCTACTCCAAGATAGTTATGAGTTAAAGGCACGTAAAAAGCTTCGTTTTCACTCATGCAAAAACTAAAACCAACAATTTTTGCTTCTTTTGTATCAAGTCCTGTGGTTTCGGTATCAAAAGCAATAATACTTTCTTTATCAAGGGTATTTAAAATTTCAAAAAGTTTGTTTTCATCTTGTATTAAAGTGGCTTTAAAACCTAAATTTTTATCTTTATTATCAGGATTTTGACGCAGCTTTTTAAGCAAAGTATTAAGTTCGTAATGTTCTAAAATTTCAAGTATTTTTAAAAGAGGTTCTTCATCAGGATAAGTTGCTTTTTCTATAAGATCTTGCACTTCTAAATTTTCGTATAAAGAAGCTAATTTTTTGCTTAAAAATGCATTTTCCTTACCCTCTAAAAGCAAGTTACGACTTCTTTCGTTGCGTATTAGAGTTAAATTTTCATAAATTCCTTCTATGCTGCCAAATTCATCAAGTAAGGTTTTAGCCCCTTTTGCACCTATACCTTTAACGCCTGGAATATTATCAGAACTATCTCCGCAAAGAGCTAAAAAATCTCTGATTTGATGAGGTTTTACTCCGTATTTTTCTAAACACGCTGCTTCATCATAGTCGTTTTTAGAAATAGGACTGTAAATGCTTGTTTTACCATCTTTTATGAGTTGATAAAGATCTTTATCTTGAGTGATAATGCGTACAAAAATATCCCTATCTTCACAAGTTTTTACAAAAGAAGCGATGATATCATCGGCTTCATAACCTTCTTGAGAAACGCTTATAAAACCCATTTTTTCTATCATCTCTATGCAAATTGGAATTTGTTCTAGAAGTTCAGGTGGTGGTGGAGTGCGATTTTGTTTATAGTTTGGATCAATTTCGCTACGAAAAGTTTTTCCTTTGGAGTCTAATGCAAAAACAATATAATCACTTTTATGTTCATTTTTTAAGCTATAAATAAAATTTGCAAAACCGCTAATCATTCCACTAGCTTGTCCTTGTGAATTTTTAAAACCTTTTAATGCGTAGTAAAGTCTGAAAAAAAATCCAAAAGTATCGATAATAGTTAAAGTTTTCATAATAATTTCTTCTTTTGATAAAATATATTTTTAAGCTGTATTATTTCAAAATTTTGCTTAATAATGTCTACAATTTAAGATCTTTAAGCAAAAACACTGCAATTTTTAGCCATAATTACAAATTATTTATAAAAAAATATATTAAAATATAAGGATAATGTAATGACAAATCAGCAAATTGATGGAATTGCGGATAAGAATTTTAACACACCTGAAGGTAGGAAAGTTTTTAAAAAGGCAGTTTTTTCTTGCTGGTTGGGAACTGCTATGGAATATGCAGATTTTGCACTTTATGGTTTAGCAGCTGCAACAATTTTTTCAGAAGTGTTTTTTCCTGAGCAAACTCCAGTAATTGCACTTTTGCTTAGTTTTGTAACTTATGGCATAGGTTTTATTGCAAGACCTATTGGGGCTTTGTTTTTTGGTTATTTAGGCGATAAACACGGAAGAAAAAATGTTATGATGGCTACAATAGCTTTAATGGGAATTTCAACTACTCTTATAGGTTTTATTCCAAGCTATGCAGTGATTGGTGTTTGGGCGCCTATTTGTTTGGTTATATTACGTTTTATGCAGGGTTTTGGTGCAGGAGCTGAACTTTCAGGTGGAACAGTTATGCTAGGAGAATATGCTCCTAGCAAGAGAAGAGGGCTTGTTTCTTCTGTGATTGCCTTAGGATCAAATAGCGGAACTTTGCTTGCGTCTTTTGTATGGCTTTTGATGGTACAAATGGATGAAGCAAGTTTTAAAGAATGGGGTTGGAGAGTTCCTTTTATGGGAAGTATTTTAATCGCTCTTTTTGCTGTATATATTCGTTTTCATGTCAAAGAAACCCCTGTTTTTGAAAAGCAAAAAAATGAAATGATGAAATTGCGTCTTAATAACGAAAAGCATATGAAAAAAGATGAAAGAAGTTTTTGGCAAAGAAGTCGTGCTTTTTGGACTATGGTGGGCTTAAGAATAGGCGAAAACGGACCTTCTTATCTTGCACAAGGTTTTATTGTAGGTTATGTGACTAAAATTTTACTTTTAGACAAATCAGTTGCCACTACAGCGGTAATGATAGCTTCATTGGTGGGTTTTTTGGTTATTCCTTTGGCAGGTTATTTAAGTGATAGATTTGGAAGACGTATTACTTATAGAATGTTTTGTTTGCTTTTGATGATTTATGCTTTTCCTGCTTTTATGCTTTTAGATAGTAAAAATGAAATTATTGTGATTTTAACTATTATTGTAGGTATGTCTTTAGCATCTTTAGGGATTTTTGGTGTACAAGCGGCTTGGGGTGTAGAACTTTTTGGGGTAAAAAACCGTTATACAAAAATGGCTTTTGCTAAGGAGCTAGGTTCTATTCTTTCAGGAGGAACAGCGCCTATGGTGGCTTCTGCTTTGCTTGCGTATTATGGCACTTGGTGGCCTATCGCAACGTATTTTGTATTAACTGCAGGTATAGGTTTTGTGACTACATTTTTTGCGCCAGAAACTAGAGGCAGGGATTTAAATAAAATAGAGGATGCGATATGAGACTTATCTTAGACACGGATATAGGCAATGCTATTGCAGGAGCAAATACCGATGATGGTTTAGCGCTTGCTTTGATTTTGGCATCTAAAGAAATCAAACTTGAAATGCTAAGCACAATTTGCGGTAATGTTCCAAGTCTTGTTGCCTATAGCGTGGCTAAGGATTTATTTAAACGTTTAAATTTAAATATCCCCGTTTATTTAGGAGCGAATGAAGCCTTAAAAGAACCAAGTAAAGCTTGGCGTCAAAGACTTGATGAAAGTGTAAAAAATTTTAAGCTTGAATATCTTTGGGAAAATATAAAAAGTCCTGAAATTTTAGAAAATATAAATCCTGATGCGATTTTTAAAATGGGTGAGTTGGTGGGTAAAAATCCTAAAGAAATTTCTATTTGTGCGATAGGACCTTTGACAAATATTGCTATGGCTATGAAAATTTTTAAAGATTTTGATATAAATCTTAAAGAGCTTTTTATTATGGGCGGTAGTTTTGATATGCCTTATTACACTAAGGATACAAATTTTGGTTTCGATCCTGAGGCGGCTAGTATAGTGTTAAATTCAAGAGCTAAAATTACACTCGTACCTTATAATGTAACCATGCAGACTTTACTAACACATGAGGATTTAAAAGAGTTGCAAGCTAAGAATATTTTATGCGATTTTATCGTTGAAACTTTAGGTGTTTGGATTGATTATGTTTCTAAAACACGTGGTACAAAGGGAACTTGGATACATGACGCTTTAACAATAGCTTATGCATTAGATTCTAGTATTGCAGATTTTGATGAGTGTTATGCTGATGTTATTTGTGATAGTTCTTTGGCAAGAGGTATGAGTTGGCGTTGTTTTAAAGAACCAAAAATGAGTATGGGGGTGGATTTAAGCACTAAAAATTGTGTTAAAATTTTAAAAAATGTAGATAATACAAAGCTTTTAAAACTTATAAAAGAGAGGCTTTTAAAAGGAGTTTGCTATGAAAATTATGAAAGCATAACGACTTAATTTTCCAAGTAAGATAAAAAATATAGTTTTTAAAAAAGAATATTTCGCAAAACCAAGTCCCAAGGCAAAAAGATCTCCCACCAAAGGTAAAAAAGTAAAAAAAGCAAATATACTTCCAAATTTAGCAAAATTAGCATTGAAATTTTCTAATTTTTTCAAGGATTTGCTAAAGTATTTTTCTAAAATTTTTTGCTTACCAAGATAAGCCAAGCCATAAGTACTTAAACTTCCTAAGGTATTACCCAAAGTGGCTACGATAAGCACTAAATTTGGATTAAAATCAAGTTTTATAAAGCCTAAAACAAAGGCTTCGCTTGCCAAAGGTAATAGTGTGCTTGAAAGAAAACACACTATAAAAAGTCCTAAATAACTTATATCATTATATAAAAAACCAAACATAAAATTATGATTTTTGTGTATTTTTAAGCTCTAAGTCTAGATAATATCCTGTGTAAGAACGGGTTTTTTTGTGTTCTTTAGCGACTTTTTCCACGCTTCCTGTGCTTATAACTTTTCCACCTTTAACTCCGCCTTCAGGCCCCATATCGATAATATAATCAGCATTTTTAATCACATCTAAATTATGCTCTATTACAAAAACCGAATTTTTAAGATCAACCAAATGTTGTAAAACTAAGATGAGTTTATTGACATCTTCAAAATGCAGTCCTGTTGTAGGTTCATCAAGTATATAAAGCGTTTTTCCTGTATCGCTACGGCTTAGTTCTTTAGCAAGTTTGATTCTTTGTGCTTCACCTCCACTTAAGGTGGTGGCATTTTGTCCTAGAGTTAGATAATCTAAACCCACTTTTACTAGAGTATCTAATTTTTGTTTGATTTTGGGAACAGCTGTAAAAAATTCACTCGCTTCTAAAACACTCATATTTAAAATTTCACTGATATTTTTGCCTTTATATTTGATTTCTAGCGTGGCATCATTGTAGCGTTTGCCCCCGCAAGTATCACAAACTACCATAACATCAGGTAAAAAATGCATCTCTATTTTGATTTCTCCATCTCCGCTACATTTCTCACATCTTCCACCCTTGACATTAAAAGAAAAGCGTCCTGCTTTATAACCACGCATTTTGGCTTCTTTAGTGGAGGCAAAAAGATTTCTGATTTCATCCATAGCGCCTGTATAGGTGGCAGGATTTGATCGTGGTGTGCGCCCAATTGGGCTTTGATCAAGATAAATGACTTTATCAAGTTTTTCAAGTCCTTCTATTTGTACCCCACCAAGTTTTTTAACTTTTTTAGCGCGGTTTAATTCCTCTTGTGCAAAAGGAAGTAGGGTTTGAAGTATCAAAGAACTTTTTCCAGAACCTGAAACTCCTGTTATAGCGACTAAATTTTGTAAAGGAAATTTTACGCTTAAATCTTGGATATTGTTAATATTTACATTTTTAAGTTCAAGCCATTCTTTTTGTGCTCTGTTTTGAAGTTGTGAAATTTGTTTTTTACCATTCATATAAAGTGCAGTTTCGCTTTTGCTTTTTAAAAGTTCTTTATAAGTTCCACTAAATACAACCTCACCTCCAAATTTTCCTGCTTTTGGGCCAATATCTACAATAAAATCTGCTTCTTCTATAGTCATTTTATCATGCTCTACGACAATTAGGGTATTGCCCTTTTGTTGTAAATTTCTTAAAGTTTTAATCAGTTTTGCAGTATCTCTTTCATGAAGTCCTATGCTAGGCTCATCTAAGACATACATCACTCCACTTAAACCACTGCCAATTTGTGAAGCTATGCGGATTCTTTGTGCTTCACCCCCACTAATCGTTCTTGCATCGCGCCCTAAGGAAAGATAACCTAGTCCCACATCATACAAGAAAAACAATCTTTCGTTGATTTCTTTTAGGATAGGTTTAGAAATAAGTTTTTGTTGCTCGCTTAAATAAGAAAAATTTTTCTCATCTGCAAAAAAGGCCGTACTATCTTCTATGCTCATATCTAAAATTTCACCCAAGCCTTTTTTGGCTACTTTCACGGCTAAACTTTCGGGTTTTAAACGATGCCCACCGCAGTCTTTACAAATTTTTTCACTCATATATTCGGCTAAATCTTTTTCATCTTTTAGCATTTCATAAGCCATTTTAACTACGCCTTCAAAGGTGCGTTTTAGACGATTTCTTTTCCAAAGAAATTCTATAGTTTTGGCATTACCATACAATACAAGGCGTTTTTGTTCTTCGCTTAATTGCATAAAAGGTATTTTGATAGGAATTTCATTTTGTTCGCAAAAGGCGATTAGGAATTTATAATAATAACTTTTATTAAAACCATACATGATTTTAACAGCACCATTTTCGAGGCTTAAATTTTCATCGATGATTTTTTTCATATCTAAAGTATAACGAATTCCAAGTCCATCACAAGCTTCACATGCTCCTTTTGGAGAATTAAAAGAAAAGCTTAAAGGCTCGAGTGGAACAAAAGAAATTTTACAATCAAAACAAGCTGAATGTTCGCTAAAATGATAATGTTTATTAAGGTTTATTTCCTCATGATTTAAAACTTCTATTTCTATTTCTCCAAAGCTTTCTTGTAAGCCTTTTTCTATATCGCTTGCAAGACGAGAGAGTAAATCTTCTTGAATTTCAAGCCTATCTATGACAAGTTTAATGGTGTGTTTTTTGGTTTTGGCCAGTTCAATTTCTTCATCAAGTCTTACCAAAACTCCATCGATTTGAGCTCTTACATAGCCTTTGTTGCGTAAATTTTCAAGCAAATCTGCATAAGTTCCTTTTTTTTCTCGTATGAGTGGGGCGTAGATGATGATTTTTGCACCTTTTGGAAATTTTAAAATTTCACTGACTATATCACTTGCACTCATAGATGAGATTTTTTGTCCGCATTGATGACAATGTTGAATACCCACTCTTGCATATAAAAGTCTTAGATAATCATAAATTTCAGTGATGGTTCCCACGGTCGAGCGTGGATTTTTAGAAGTGGTTTTTTGATCTATGGCAATGGCTGGAGTTAAACCTTCGATTTTATCGACATCAGGTTTGCCTACCTTATCTAAAAATTGTCTGGCATAAGCACTTAAACTTTCTATATAACGGCGTTGTCCTTCAGCATAAAGAGTTCCAAAAGCAAGGGTTGATTTTCCACTTCCACTCAGTCCTGTAAAAACAATGAGTTTGTTTTTGGGAATTTCAAGGTGGATATTTTTTAGGTTATTTTCTCTTGCACCAATGATTTTTATGGTATCGTTCATAGTCTTTCCTAAACATTAAATAAATTTAAGATTTTAGCATAATAATATTAAAAGAACTTGGATAAATCCAAGTTAAAAATTTATAAGATTTAGCTTATTAAGTAAAGAGTGGGTGGTTCCAAGTATTGATAAGGCATATACGCAAAGTAAAATTTTTCTATGAGCTGAAATATGCATTTTTTCTATGATTTTAATTCCTATAAAAACTCCAACCATAGAAGCTATACCTACTAGTATTCCTTTATGAATAACTTCAGAGTCTATAACTCTAGAATTTGAAAAAGATATAATACCAGAGACTGAAGCAAAAATAACAAAAAACAAGGATAAAGAAACAACTTTTTTACTATCATAGCCTAAAAAATAAGCTAAAATCGGAGCAATTAAAAGTCCACCACCAATTCCCAAAGAAATAGCAAAAATACCAGTAAAAGCTCCAGCAATAAATAAAATGACATTCTTTACCCAAACGCTTCTTTGATTTTGCACAATGTTTTCTTTAATTCCAAAAGCATATTTGATAAAAAATATACAACTTACCGCCAAAAATACGCTAGTAAGAGCTACATCACTTAAAGCTTTTAAAAGCATTCCGCTAAAGCTTGCCCCTATGAGTCCTCCAAAACCTATCATAATACCATCTTTAAGATTTAGATTTTTTTTCTTATAATTAATATAAGAGCCAAAAACTGCTGCAAAAATCATTTGCAATACTGAAATTCCGATAGCATGGTGAGCACTTGCTCCAAGTGCGAACATAGAAGGAACGATAATCATACCTCCACCAATGCCAAAAAGTCCAGAAGCAATACCTGAAATGATTCCTATGATTAGATAAGGTAAATCTGTGATTTCCATAGCTTTTCCTAAAAAATATTAAATATTTCAAATACGGAATAATTTTATCTTATTAAGCTAAGTATTATCTTAGTTTTTTATAACAATAGAATATTTTTTGGTAACTTTAAGCATCGTAAAAATGTTTCAAAATATTATAAAATATAAAGATTTTATAATATTTATTTTAAATTTAAAGCAAAATTTATATTTATTGATTAAAATTAATTTAGACTTTAAAAATTTTCATAAAAGTCTTAATTTTTGAAATATTTTATAAGAAAGGTAAAAGATGAGTCAAAATGGTTTTTTTAGCAATTCTTTGATTTTAAAACTTACACATACTCTTCGCTCTTGGCGTTTCTAAACTTCTTTTTATCTAAATTTTTTCTTTAATATTATTTTAATTTATTTTTTAAAAAAGGTTTATTATGTTTGTTAAAAATGTAAATTTTTATTACAGACAAATCCTTGAAAAATTTGAAAATTCTTATTTTGCAGAGGATTTGACTAAGGTAATTATAGGGATTGATTGTGATTATTTAGATGCTAATGAATTATCCTTTAGCGAGTTTAAGGCAAAATATTATGAAGCTTTAAGCAAGAATAAAATTTGCGACTTTGCTGGATTTTTTGGAGTTTTTAGTGCAAATTTTGTATCTTTGTTTGAAAAAATTCCACTTTCTTCTAAGAAAAATTATGATTTTCCTTTATTTTTATTTGCCAATGCTAAAGCTTATTTGATTTATGAGAAAAATAGCAAGATGTTTTTTAAATTTGGTGCTTCAAAATATTTTGAATATTTAAAAGATGATATTGAACCAATGAAAAAGAAACAAAAAAATGATTTTGAAATTTTAAATTCTTTAGAAGATGAAAAAAATGATTTTTTAAAAATGTGCGAAAAAGCCAAAGAATATCTTTTAAGTGGAGATATTTTTCAAGTGGTCTTAAGTAAGCAACTTTGTATCAAACATCAAGTAAATGCTTTTGACTACTATGAGAGTTTAAGTGCTTTAAATCCAAGCGCTTATATGTTTTATTTTCCAAGTAAATATGGTGTTGTTTTGGGTTCTTCTCCAGAGTTTTTATTGAAAATTAAAAAAAGAGAGATTTATTTAGCCCCTATTGCTGGAACTAGAAATTTGGAAAATAACTGTGATCTTTTAGCTTTAGAAAAAGATCTTTTAAGTGATGAAAAAGAACTTAGTGAACATAAGATGCTTGTAGATTTAGCAAGAAATGATGCTTCTAAATTTGGCACTCAAACAAGAGTGGAAAATCTTTTTTCTATTATTAAAAATAAATTTGTAATACACATAGTGAGTGAAGTGTATGCCAATATGAAAGAAGATGCGAGTATTTTTGATGTGATTGAAGCAGTTTTTCCAGCGGGAACTTTAAGCGGAGCTCCTAAAATAAGAGCTTTAGAGATCATTAGTGAGCTTGAAGATTGCGATCGTGGAATTTATGGTGGTGCGGTAGGATTTTTAAATTTTAACGAAGACATAACTTTAGCGATTTTAATTCGTTGCGCTTTTTTTACTCAAGATAAGGCTTATTTGGCAAGTGGGGCGGGTATTGTTTTGCAAAGTGAGAGTCAAAAAGAATATGCAGAAATTCGTGCTAAACGCAAGGCGCTTTTGGTAGCTTTTGAAAATTTAAAAAAGGAAAATCAATGATACTTTTAATTGATAATTATGATTCTTTTGTTTTTAATGTTAAAAGCATGTTAGAGCAACTCAGCAATGATGAAATTTTAGTAAGAAGAAATGATGAAATTTCTCTGAGTGAAATTAAAAATTTAAATCCTACTCATATTATTTTAAGTCCTGGTCCAAAGCATCCAAGTCAAAGTGGGATTTGTCTTGAAATTTTTAAAGCAAGGCTTAATATCCCTGTTTTGGGCATTTGCTTAGGACATCAAGCTTTAGCTTTAGCTTTTGATTCTTTAGTGGTTAAGATGCAAGAGCCTATGCATGCAAAAAATTCTTTGATAAAACAGTGCAGGGAAAATGAATTATTTTCTAATTTACCTTTAAATTTTAGCGTGATGCGTTATCATTCTTTAGAGGTTAAACAGCTTAGTGATGAGCTTGAAATTTTAGCCCTTGATGAAAAGGGTGTGATTATGGCTTTGGGACATAAAAATTTACCTTATTATGGTGTGCAATTTCATCCTGAAAGCTATTTTAGTGAATATGGCTTACAACTTTTTTCTAATTTTTTAAAACAAGATATAAAAAAATCACAAAAACAGGAAAATCCTTTAAGTTTTTATTTGCAAAAAATGAGTGAAAATCATTTTTTACAAAGCGATGATTTTGAGCAAATTTGTAAGATTATTATGTCTAAAGATTATGAAATTTTGCAAGTGGCGGCTTTGTTGATTTTAATCACTGAAAAGTCTTTAAACGAAAAATCTTTAAGTGCTTTTGTAAGACAAATTTTAAGATATTCTCAAACTTTTAGTGATGAGAGTGAGATGATTGATATTTGTGGAACAGGTGGAGATGGTTTTAAAAGTATCAATGTTTCTACGACTAGTGCTTTTATTTTAGCAGCTTTAGGAGTAAAAGTAGCCAAACACGGAAATCGTGCCATTTCAAGTTCTAGCGGAAGTACAGATGTGTTAGAAGCTTTAAATATAACTACTCCAAACACTTTAGAATCAGCTTTAAAACAACTAAACAATCAAGGGCTTAGTTTTTTACATGCTCCATTTTTCCATCCTTTAGTAGGAGAACTTAAAGAGATCAGATCAAGGCTTGGAGTAAGAACGGTTTTTAATGTTTTAGGTCCTTTATTGCACCCTAATTTAAAGTTAAAATATCAACTTATGGGAAATTATCACGCACCTGTGCATAGGCTTTTGATAGAGGTTTTAAAAAATTTAGGACGCAAAAAAGCTTTAGTGGTAAGAGGAAATGATGGTATGGATGAGCTTAGTATTTGCGATGAAAGTAAAATTTATGAGCTTTGTGAAGGAGAAATTTTAGAGTATTCTATCTGTCCTGAACAATTTGGTTTTAAAAGAGCTTTTCATAGTGAAATCATAGGATCTAGTGCATATGAAAACGCTAAGGATTTAAAAGATATTTTAAGTGGTAAAATGCAAGGGGCAAAATTTGATTTAGTAGTTTTAAATGCTATGTTTGCACTTTATACAGCCAATAAAGCAAGTTCGCCTTTAGTGGCTAAAGATATGATTTTAGAAGCCATTTATTCAGGTAAAGTTATAGAGTATTTTAAGGAGTATCAAGCTTATGCTAAAGCTTAAAATTTGTGGCATTAAAGATGAAAAAAATGCCAAAGATTTAGCTTTTTTAAATATTGATTTTTTTGGACTTATTTTTGCTAAAAGTCCAAGAAGAGTGAGTTTAGAACAAGCAAGAAATTTAAGTGCAATTTTTCATGAAAAAGATAAAAAAGTTGTCGGTGTTTTTGTAGATGAAAATTTGGAACAAATTTTAAGATGTATTCAAGAAGTTAAGCTTGATGGAGTACAAATTTATCGCACTATTACCAAAGAAGAATTTGAAATTTTAAAGGTGCAAAATGTTTTTGTATGGCAGGTGATAAGTGTGGAAGATAGTTTAGATTTAAAAAGTGAAATTTTTGCTGATTTAGTGCTTTTTGATGCTAAGGGAATTTTAAAGGGCGGTAATGGAATAAGTTTTAATTGGACTTTATTAAGTTCTTATACTAAAGATTTTGTATTAGCTGGAGGCATAGGTTTGGATAATATTCATAAGGCCGTAAAAACAGGAGCTAAAATTTTAGATCTTAATTCGAAGCTTGAAGATGAAAAAGGCTTAAAAGATATCAACAAAATAAAACAAATTTTAAAGGAGCTGAAAAAATGAAAAAAGCATATTATGGGGATTTTGGTGGGCAGTTTTTGCCTGAAAGTGCAATGTTTGCTTTAAATGAGCTAGAAAGTGCTTTTTTGAAATTTTCTAAAGATAAACTCTTTAAAAAAGAATTAAACGAGCTTTTAAAAACTTATGTGGGGCGTCCTACTCCTCTTTATTTTGCTAGAAATTTAAGCAAAAAATATCAGCATGAAATTTATTTAAAACGCGAGGATTTAAATCATACTGGAGCACATAAAATCAATAATGCCATCGCTCAAGCCCTTTTAGCAAAAAAAATGGGAAAGAAAAAAATCATAGCAGAAACAGGAGCAGGTCAACACGGACTTGCAACAGCCACTGCAGCAGCACTTTTAGGACTTGAATGTGAAATTTATATGGGGGCAACTGATGTACAAAGACAGGCTTTAAATGTTTATAAAATGGAGCTTTTGGGTGCTAAAATTCATGCAGTACAAAGTGGGCTTAAAACTCTAAAAGAAGCTACTACTGCGGCTATTCAAGCTTGGGCTGGAGATATTAAAAATATTTTTTATGTGGTTGGAAGTGCGGTAGGTCCTTATCCTTATCCTAAAATGGTAACGCATTTTCAAAGCATTATAGGAAAAGAATGCAAAATGCAACTTCAAAAACTCAATAAAAAAGTAGATTATATTATCGCAGCTGTTGGGGGTGGAAGCAATGCAGCTGGGATTTTTTGTGATTTTATCAAAGATGAAAATGTTAAACTTATAGGTATTGAAGCAGGGGGGCTTGGCATCGATACACCTTATCATGCAGCGACTTTAAATAAGGGAAAAACAGGCATTATTCACGGTATGAAAACCAAGGTTTTACAAGATGATTTAGGCAATATCTTGCCTGTGCATAGTGTTTCTGCAGGGCTTGATTATCCAGGAATTGGCCCTTTGCATGCTTTTTTATTTGAAAGTAAAAGAGCGCAATATCATGCTATAAGTGATGAAGAATGTATGCAAGCTTTAAAATTACTTTGCAAAGAGGAAGGTATTATTGCAGCGATTGAAAGTTCGCATGCTTTAGCGTTTTTAGAAAAACTTTGTCCAACTTTAAAAAAGAAAAGCGTGATAGTAGTAAATCTTTCAGGTAGGGGAGATAAGGATATGCAAATGATTAGAGATTATAAAAAAGGAGTGATTTATGGTTGATTTTAGAAAATTTTATAAAGAAAATGCAAATGTGGCTTATACGGTTTTAGGTTATCCAAATCTTCAAACAAGTGAAGCTTTTTTGCAAAGATTGGATCAAAGCCCTATTGATATTTTAGAACTTGGTGTTGCTTATAGTGATCCTATTGCCGATGGTGAGATTATTGCAGATGCGGCAAAAATAGCTCTTGATCAAGGTGTAGATATTTACAATGTTTTTGAGCTTTTAGCTAGGGTAAAAACTAAAAAAGCTTTGGTTTTTATGGTTTATTATAATTTAATTTTTTCTTATGGTTTGGAAAAATTTGTGAAAAAAGCAAAATCTTTAGGGATTTGTGCTTTGATTATACCTGAATTAAGTTTTGAAGAAAGTGATGATTTAATTAAAGAGTGTGAAAAATATAATATAGCTTTAATTACACTTGTAAGTGTTACAACCCCTAAAGAAAGGGTTAAAAAGTTAGTAAAACATGCTAAAGGTTTTATTTATTTATTAGCAAGCATAGGTATTACAGGTACTAAAAGTGTCGAAGAAGCAATCTTACAAGATAAAGTAAAAGAAATCAGATCTTTTACAAATTTGCCTATTTTTGTAGGTTTTGGCATTCAAAATAATCAAGATGTAAAAAGAATGAGAAAAGTTGCTGATGGAGTGATTGTGGGAACTAGCATAGTAAAGTGTTTTAAACAAGGAAATTTGGATATAATAATGAAAGATATTGAAGAAATTTTCAAAAAATAAAATTTTAAAACATATTTTTATTTTATATTTACTATAATTTTAAATTAAGTTTTTTATAAAGGTGGTAGCTATGTTAAAGATTCTTGAGTATTCCATCACTCATTTTTGCGAGCATATCTTAAGACTTCGCATTGAAGCAGCTCAAGATATAAGCGGTGAACTTTATGGAGCGAGTATTTCTATCATGGGCAAAAGCGAAGGAGAAAGTAATTTTTATTTATTTTTTCCAAAAGAATTTTTAAAAAAAATTGCAGAAATTTTAATTAATGATGAAAAATTTAAAGAAGATGACTGGTGCGATTTAACTAAAGAATGTGCCAATCAGATTATAGGTTATGCTAAAAATTTGTTAAATGATGCCAAGGGTGATGACGAGTATAAACTCGGAATTCCGGAATATTTAGGAAAAGTTGATTTTTCTGAAATAGTTCTAGATGAAGCTTTAACTTATAAATTTGAAAATTGTTATTTTAGAATAGGATATTGCAAATAATGAGCGATGATATAGAGTTTAACATTCATCATGGGCTTTTACAATCTTATGAAGATATCTTAGATATTACAGTAGATTTTGTAAGCGAGCTTGGAACTACAAATATGAGTGTAGCGGAGCTTTTAAAACTTGAAGTAGGTTCGGTTATTGATCTTGAAAAGCCTGCTGGAGAAAGCGTTGAGCTTTATATCAATAAAAGAATTTTTGGCAAAGGCGAGGTTATGGTTTATGAAAAAAATCTCGCTATAAGAATTAATGAAATTTTGGATTCTAAGACTGTGCTTCAATATTTTAAAAAAGAAATTTAAATGAGATTGCTAGTATTATTTTTTTTAATTTTACCTTTATATAGTGTTGAGTTGATTAGTTATAATATCTACGATAGAAATGACCGAGTAGATTTAATGCTTTCTTTTGATAATGCTTATAATGGCAAGATTTCTCAAAAAAAAGAAAAAAATTTAACTCTTTTAACTTTTAGTGATTTAACATATTCTAAAGATGAATTAAAAGAACTTAACTCTCAACTTGTAGATAAAATTAGTATTAGTTCTAAAAATAATAATACCTATATTATGCTACAAAACAAACAAAATATTAATTTAGAACTTAGCTCTATCAATGATAAATTTGGAATAAGAATACGAGCTATAGAGCAAGGGAAAGCAAATATCGAATCTGTAGCATCACCTATAACTACTGCGAATAATTCTCAAGAATTAATGCCTAAACCAAAAAGTACAAGTTTAGAAGGGTATGATTATACAAATTATATCTTAGTAATGTTGATTTTAGTTATTTTGTTAATAGTGCTTTGGTGGTTTAAAAAGACTATGGTTTATAAAAATAACAATGTTTCTAGAGATTTTACTATGATTTTCCAAAGATTTTTAGATAAAAATAATCAACTTGTTGTTTTTGATCACGCCAACAAACGTTATACAATGATAATAGGTAGTTCCAATGTACTTTTAGAAAGTGTTGAAATTCCAGAGGAACAAATAATAAAACATACAGAAAAAACAGAGAAAAATTTTGATTCTTTTTTTGAAGAGAATAAAAAAAGAATTCAAAATCTTATAGAGCAGCGTCAAAAAGGTAAAAAATCTTAAATTTTTTGATTGATTGCTAATGCTATGGTAGCTGGTTTTGCAATTTTTTTGAGCTCATCTTTGGGTAAATTAAGAATTTTGTTTTCTTGATATATATAAAGAGTATTGTTTGCAAAAGCAAAATCAATCTTATCTTCATTTGTGCTTAAAGTTTTAGCTAAGCACAAAATAAAATTAAGCCATGAAATGGTATGAATATTGGGTAAAAGTTGTTTATAGGGTTCAAGATTATAAGGATTAACTTTTTTTCCATTAAGCTTAATAATGCTAGCAATTAAAGCTTTTTCTTTATGCGAAAATCCATAATTTAATCCACCTAGTACAAAATGAGCAGAGTGTTCATTAGCAAAATAGAAATTTAAATATTCTCCAATATGGCATAATTTAGCAGCATTTAGTAAAGTATGTTTGTAGTTATCGTTAAGTCTATGAAGATTTTTAAGGGCTGTAAAAATTTGGAGAGCAAAATGTGGAGTTTTATTTTTTTGTTTTGATTGTAAAAATTTATCTTGTAAACATTTTAAACTAGGATTGAAATTTGATGGAAATGTGATTTTAGGACGAAGCAAATCTTGTAAATAAACTCCTTCTCTGATTCCAACTCCACTCGTGATAACTTGTTTGGCTTTTATTTTTTCCGCAATCTTTAAAAAAATAAATATACCTTCTTTAATGGTATCAAAACGATCCTTTTTTATGCCAAAATTGATTAAAGAGTCTAAGTTTGAATTAAAAATTTTTAAAATATGTCCTTTTTCTTCATCTAGCATATAGCGAAAATCATGTAAATTTTTCAGTGGATAGGAATTTTTTTGCATGATGGAATTAGATATTGCTCTTAAGCTTCCACCTATTGCAATAAGGTTTTGATTGCAAAATTCTTTAGGAATTTGTTCTAAAATTGGTTTTATAAATTCTTCTAAAGAATCCATTTTTCCAGTATCATAGAATAATTCTTTTAGCCTAACAGTGCCAATATCAAGAGATATGCAAGAAATAATTCTATTATTTTTTATTAAACACAATTCACTAGAACCACCACCTATGTCTAAAGTGGTTCCATCCTTAAAAGGACTTAATAAATTTAAAGCCGCAAGACCACCTAAGTAGCTTTCGCTTTTTCCATCTATACAGCGTATATTTAAAGACAGATTATCTTTGATTCTCTTAATGAAATTTTTTGAATTTGGGGCATCTCTTAAGGCTGATGTGCCTACTATAAATATTTTTTTGCACTTATGCTTTAAAGCGCATTGTTTGAAAAAAGCTAAAGCATCTTCAGCTCTTTGCATGGCTTCTTCTTGGAGAATTTTACCATTATTATAAGCATTTTCTCCAAGTCTTACTTTGCGTTTGTATTCGCAAGTTGTATAAAAACCATATCTAGAAGTTTTTTCAAAAATCACCATTCTAATGGAGTTTGAGCCAAGATCAACAACGGCTGTTTTTTTTGCCATTAAAATTCTCTATCTCTATGTTTGAGTTTTAATTCTTCTATAGTTTCTACATTATCAGGATCAGGAATGATACATTCATATGGGCAAGCAACAATACAGGCAGGCTCTGAAAAATCATTAACGCACTCTGAACAAAGATCAGGGTCTATTACATAAATTGGACTATTTTCATAAATAGCTTCATCAGGACATTCTTCTCTGCAAGCATCACAACATACGCAGTCTTTTGTAATTAAAAGAGACATCATAACCTTTCAAAAATTTAAAAAATAATTTTAGTTTATACAATAACCAAACTTAAATAAAATATAAAAATAGAAATAAAGATAAATTTTTTGCACCGAAGGTGCAAAATTGTTAAGATTTTTTAGGGAAGCAGAAACGGTATCCTCTACGACGAACTGTTTCTATGGTAGATATATTTAATGGTTTATCCATTTTTTGACGAATTTGATTGATAGCTACTTCGATAACATTTGGAGTTACTAGCTCAGGTTCTTCCCAGATAGCATCTAAAAGTTGTTCTTTGGATACAATTTGATCTGAATGTCTTGCTAAGTGCGTTAAAACTTCAAAAGGTTTTCCTTTAAGTTCTATATCTTGACCTTTATAAGTAATTTTTTCCTCATCTGGATCAATAACTAAGTCTTCAATTTTAATAACATTGGTTCCGCCAAGTCTTAGTCTTGCTTCAATTCTTGCGAGTAGAATATCAAAATCTAAAGGTTTTTTAACAAAATCATCAGCTCCAGCTTTTAAAGCTTTGATTTCTGTTTCTTTGTCTGTTTTTGAAGACATAATCATAACTGAAGTTCTTGGAGATTTATGTTTAATGGTATTAACAAGTTCTGCTCCATCTCCATCGGGTAAAGTCCAGTTTGCTAAAACTAAATCATAATGTCTAATGCCGATAAAGTATTCTCCATCTTTAAAATTTTCAGAAGAATCGGTTTGATAACCAAATTCATTAAGATTGTCTATAATTGTTTTATTTAGGCTAATCTCATCTTCTATAACTAAAATTCTCATTTGTTCTATCCTTATTAAGAAAAATTTAAAAAATTATATCATAGTTTAAGTAAATGTTTAGATATCTTTAAAAAAAAATTAATATTTTTTTTTCAATTTAACCCCAACTGTAGCATTTTTTATTATATGGGGTTTGAAAATTTTTATGTTAAGATTGGTTAAATTAGGAAAATCTTTTTTTAAATTTAAGCTTACAAAGCCTAAAGACTCTTCAAGGGTGTAAAATTCTTCTTTTTTATACCATTTTTTAATTTTGGTAATTACCTCTGCATAATTTAAAAATTCATTTGCTTTAGCTTTAAGCTTGATAATAATTTTTTGTTTTTTTCTTCTTTCGAAATCTAATATACCAATGATACACTTAAAGTGAAATTTTATTTTTATATGACTTTGCATTCTTCTTTAAAAATCAATCTTTTAATATTAGGTAGATGTTTATATACTATAATAAAAGCGATAATGAAAACGGGTGCATGTGTATGAATTTCTAAGTCATAATTAAATATAAAAGAACTTACAACAAAGGCAAGTAATGCTGCTAAAGAAGCTAGCGAAGATATTTTAAAAATTTTTCCAATAATTGCCCAAACAATAAATGCTGTAAGTACTTCCAATGGAAGTAAAACTATCATAGCACCTGCTCCTGTTGCTATGCCTTTACCTCCTTCAAATAACAAGTAAATTGAAAAACAGTGTCCAAAAATAGCCAAAACTGCGACGCTCCAAAGCAAAGCTTGATCATAATGAAGAAATTTCAAGATTAGTAAAGGAATAGCTGCTTTTGCAAAATCTAAAATTATTGTAGCAATGGCAAGTTTTTTTGCTAGTTTGGGATTTTTTTCTTTTACTACTCTTAAAACATTGGTTGCCCCTATACTTTTTGAACCTTCTTTTTTGATATCAGTTTTAGCAAAAAATTTAGCCAGGATTAGCCCAAAAGGGATTGAACCTAAAAGATATATAAAAGCGTAAATTATTAAATTTTCCATAATATCCTTTTCAAATCATCTTAAAATTTTAAGATTTATAACTAAAAATTATATCTTATGAAAATAAATAAACAAAAAATAATTTTTAAGATAAAAATAGTATTAATTAATTATAAATATTTTTTAATAATATTTATTTTTATTTAAGCTCTAAATGATTATTATTTTATTTTAATTTATCTTTAATAGGAGTTTGTAAATGAAAGTAAAATCATTGCTAATCGCATCCTTAGTTGCTTTTTCAAGCTTAAATGCTGCAAGTCTTATAGATGAAGCTAAAAATTCAGGTCTTGTTGCCTTACCAAAAGATCAAAAAGGCGTTGATGAAATTTTAAAACAAAATGGAGTAAAGGCTAGTGAATTTACTCTTGAAAAAGCAGAGCTTGGCAAAAAGCTCTATTTTGAACCACGTCTTTCAAAAAGTGGTATCATTTCTTGTAATACCTGTCATAATGTAGGACTTGGTGGAACAGATGGAATCAGTACTGCAATAGGTCATAAATGGACAGCAAATCCTCATCATTTAAATTCACCAACAGTTTATAATGCAGTTTTAAATAATACTCAATTTTGGGATGGTCGTGCAGGAACATTAGCCGATCAAGCTAAAGGTCCAATCCAAGCTGATCCTGAAATGGCAACTCCTGCTAAACTTGCAGTAGAAAAAATTTCATCTTTGCCTGAATATGTGAGTGAGTTTAAAAAAATCTATGGTAAAAGCGGTGTAAATTTTGACAATATTGCTGATGCAATTGCAAATTTTGAAAGAACTTTGATCACTCCATCTCGTTTTGATAAATTTTTAGAAGGCGATGAAAAAGCTTTAACAAAAGAAGAACAAAAAGGCTTAAAGCTTTTTATAGATAAAGGTTGTGTAGCTTGTCATAATGGTGTGAATTTAGGTGGCAATATGCAAGCGTTTGAAGTTGCTGGTAAATATAAATTTGCAAATTTAGGTGATTTTAAAGGTGATGCAAATGGCATGGTAAAAACTCCAACTTTAAGAAATGTTGCTGAAACTGCTCCATATTTTCATAATGGTGCGATTTGGAATTTAAAAGATGCTATTAAGGAAATGGGTAGTGTGCAACTTGGCATTAAAATTTCTGATAAAGAAGCAAAAAGTATTGAAACTTTCTTAAAATCTTTAACAGGAACAAAACCAGCAATTGTTTATCCACAACTTCCTATTTCTACTGAAAAAACTCCTAAACCTGAACTATAAGGTTTCCAAACAAGCTCTATTTTTAGGGCTTGTTTAAATTTCTTTATCTTAGCTTTGTTATAATTGTCTTTAAATTTTGCTAGAAAGGTTTGCAATGAAACTTTTTGGAACTGATGGAGTTCGTGGAAAAGCGGGTGAATTTTTAGATAGTTTTTTGGCTATGCGTTTAGCAATGGCTGCGGGTATTTATTTTAAAGATAAAAGTATTACTAATAATATCTTAGTAGGAAAAGATACAAGAAGAAGTGGTTATATGATAGAAAATGCTATTGTTTCCGGACTTACTTCTATAGGATATAATGTTATACAAATTGGTCCTATGCCAACTCCTGCGATTGCATTCTTAACTGAAGATATGCGTTGTGATGCAGGGATTATGATTTCAGCTTCTCATAATCCTTATTATGATAATGGTATTAAATTTTTTGATTCTCATGGAAACAAACTTAGTGAAGATATAGAGAAAAAAATAGAAGAAATTTATTTTGATGATAAGCTTATACAAGCCTCTAAGGTGGATATGGAAAAAATTGGTCAAGCAAAAAGAATTGATGATGTTATAGGAAGATATATTGTTTCTATTAAAAATTCTTTTCCAAAAGATCTTACTTTAAAGTCTTTGCGTGTGGTTTTAGATGTGGCTCATGGAGCAGCTTATAAGGTAGCACCTACTGTTTTTAAGGAATTAGGTGCTGAAGTTATAGTAATGAGTGATAAACCCAATGGACTTAATATCAATGAAAATTGTGGAGCTTTGCATCCTGCAAACTTAGCTGCTGAAGTAAAGCGTTTGCGTGCAGATGTGGGCTTTGCTTTTGATGGTGATGCGGATCGTTTGGTGGTTGTAGATGAAAAAGGCGAAGTGGCTAATGGAGATAGTTTATTGGGTGTATTAGCACTTTATCTTAAAGAACAAGGTAAATTACAATCAAGTGTTGTAGCCACTATAATGAGTAATGGTGCTTTAAAAGAATTTTTAAATAAACATGGTATAGAACTTGATACTTGTAATGTGGGCGATAAATATGTGCTTGAAAAATTAAAAGCTAATGGTGGAAATTTTGGTGGAGAGCAAAGTGGGCATATTATTTTTAGCGATTATGCAAAAACTGGAGATGGCTTAATAGCTGCTTTGCAATTTAGTGCTTTAATGCTTTCTAAGAAAAAATCTGCAAGTTCTATTTTGGGTCAAGTTAAGCCTTATCCTCAGCTTTTAACCAATCTTAAAATTGCAGAAAAAAAAGATTTGGATAAAATTAAAGGTTTAAAAGAATTAAAAAAAGATTTAGAAAATAAAAATATCAATACCTTATTTCGCTATTCTGGAACTGAAAATTTGATAAGACTTTTACTAGAAGCCAAAGATATTAAGCTCTTAGAAAAAGAAATGAAAAATGTTGTGGAGTTTTTTAAGAAAGTTTTAAATGGCTAAAACTTTTAAATTTATTTTTTATTTTTGGGGTGCCTTTGTTTTGGTTTTTGTCCTTGATCAATGGGTGAAATCCTTAACTTTAGCAGGACTTAGATGGCAGAGTGAATACTTAGATTTAACTTATGCTCTAAATACAGGCGTAGCTTTTTCAATGTTGAGTTTTTTAGAACATAATTTAAAATATTTACATCTTGCTTTAATTGGAGTGCTTTTTATTTATCTTTTTTGGCAAAAAACACTTTTAAAAACTCATAGCATAGCTTTTGGAATGATGCTTGGTGCTGGCGTTTCAAATTTATTGGATCGTTTTATATACGGAGGTGTAGTGGATATGTTTTTTTGGCATAAATGGTTTAATTTTGCTATTTTTAATGTTGCAGATGTCATGATAAATATAAGTGTGGCTTTGATTTTAATACAAGAAATATTTAAAAAAAGGAAAAAAGATGACAGAATGGATTAATGATTATTATTTTTGGATTAAATGGGTGCATTATTTGGCATTTGTTTCTTGGATGGCTGGACTTTTTTATTTACCTCGTCTTTTTGTGTATCATGCTGAACATAAAGACAATAAAGGTTTTGTCGAGATTGTAAAAATTCAAGAAAGAAAACTTTATTTTTATATACAAACTCCTGCAATGATTGTGACTTTAATCACAGGAAGTTTAATGTTGCATGCTCATAAGGAAGTTTTAATGGTAGGTGCGGGTTTTATGCATGTTAAACTTACCTGTGTTACACTTTTGATTATTTTTCATATACATAATTATTATTGTTTAAAAGCTTTAGCAAATGATACTTCTACTAAAAGTGGGAAATACTTTAGAATTTATAATGAATTTCCAACTATAATGTTTATTATTATCGCTTTAATGATGGTTGTTCGTCCCTTTTAGTTTGTCTCCGCTTTAAATTCCATACTAGCGGAGTTAAGCGGATCAATATTTTCTTTCATGATATCGATATAATCTTTATTTTTAAGACGCTTATCATCTCTAAATACTGCACGCACAAGATCCATTCCTGTGTAAAAATCTTTCATTAAAACCACAAAAAGATATTGACCAAATTCAGTTGCGATTAAAGCATTTTGATCTTTTATGATGGCACCACTTGTTTTAAGCCCTAAAAGTTCTATGAAAAGTTCTTTTTCGAGGTTGCAATTTAGAGTTTTGTTGAATTTATCAATTTCTATTTTCCCTGAAAAAATTTCAGTTAAAAAGACATATTTGATAATTTCTTTTTTATCAAAACAAGCTTTGGCTATATTAGCATTTTGTTTTTCTTGTATAAATTTAGCATAATCATTTAGATTAAATGCATTAATTAAAAGCTCCCCATCTAAAAAGCTAAAAGCCCCGCTGCCCACTCCTAGGTATTCATGATGAGAACTGACATATTCATCATTAAGCTTGTTTTTTTCTAAAGAAAAACTCCAACCATTGTTTTGGGTATAGTCTTTAAAAAATTCGCATATGATTTGATAATAAGTAAATTCATTATCTTTAATACTTACTCCTAAACTTTTGGCGATATTATCTTTGGTGAGATTTGATTTCATTAAAGGATAGGTTGTGATTTGTTGTGGGGCTAAATTTTTAGCAATTTCTAAGTCATTTAAAAGTTGTTTTTCACTTTGTCCTGGAAGATTGAAAATAAGATCTATACTAAAAATAGGTAAAATTCCTAAAGCTTTTGAAATTTTTTCTTGAAGTTCTTTAGATGAACCAAATTTATTATATCTTGCCACTTTTTTTAAAGTTTCATCATCAAAACTTTGAATCCCGCAACTTAAACGATCAATTATACCTTTAAACATAGAAAGCTTGTTTGGATCAATATGATTTGGATCGCTTTCACATGAAATTTCTTTTATATTAAATAACTTTTTACAAAGTTCTAAAGTTTTTAACAATTCCTCTTCATTAATCAGTGTTGTACCACCACCCACATACATGGAGGTAAAATCAAAACCTTTATCTTTCATAATTTTAATTTCTTCTCTAAGATTTTGAAAATACACTTTGGCTAAATTTTCATCATAATAGTATTTATGAAAACTACAATAAGGACAAAAAGTATGACAAAAAGGTACATGAGCATAAAGCATATAGCTTTTATCTTGTTTTGGAATTTTTTCTTTGGGTCGTTTTAAAAGTTCGACATTGAAACCTTTTTGTAGGGATTTTTCCATCATAGCATGAGAGTATTTTAAAGCTAAATTTTGAAATAAATTCATAAGTGGCCTATATATTAAAATATTTAAGACATAACTTTATCAATTTTTAGCTAAAATAGGAGTAAATTTTTTATTTCTTAAATAAAAAATGGGATTAAGTTTTTAAATTATTTAAAAAGGATATAAAAATGGATAAAGCCAAAATTGTTCAAAATTTAAATGCTTTGTTTAAACAAAGAGCAGAGTTTTACTCTTATTTTGATGAAAATATTGCCAAAATCAATAATACTGAAGTATTTGATTTTAAGAATGCTAAAAATTTAAATCCAGAAGAGGTATATAAGCAATTTTATCATTTTGATTATGCTATAAGAAAATTATTGCCTGCTATTTACAAGGCTTATGAAATTACAGATGCAGATTTAGACAAAGATTTTTAATTTATTTAGAGAATAGAATGAACTATTCTCTAAAAGACATATCTAAATTTTTTGATTCTTCTTTTATATTTTTACTCGTATCTTCACTTTGCTCAAATCCTCCACCAAATGCTTTGATTACATCTACTATGGAATTGGCATAAGAATATTTAGTATTATTAAAAGCAACCGCAGCATTAAGCCAATTTTGACGTGCCTCTAAATAATCTTGCAAAGACATTTCTCCTATATCATAGCGTTCTTTAGCAATTTCATAGATTCTTTTATAAGATTGTTCGCTTGCTTGTGCGTTATCGTATTGTAAGCGTATAGTTTTTCTAGCTACTAAAGCATAGCGAATTTCTCCAAAAGCAGTAATCAAAGTATTTTGATAATTTACAAAAGCTTCATCTTTATTAAGCTTAGCTAAATTTACATTTTGGTAAATTTCACCCCAATGAAAAATAGGCAGAGTAAAGTTTCCACCTATATTCCAAGTCTTAGAACCTCCTTTAACCAAGGTATCTAAATCCCCACTTTCAAATCCCAATAATCCTGTTAAAGAAAGGCTAGGTAAGAAAGCCGTGCGAGCTACTCCAACAAGATAATTTTGCTGAGTTAATTTTTCTAAAGAAGAGCCAATATCTGGACGTTGAAGCAAGATGGTGCTTGAAATTCCAGTTGGAATGTCAAATTCTTTAAGATTAAAAACTTGATAGCTTTGATTTTTGTAAAGTATGTCATTTAAATCATTTGAAGTTAAAATTTTTAAAGCTTTAAGGTAATTTTCTTTATTTAATTTTGCTTCATTATATTGCAAAGCCATACTTTCTAAGTTGGCTCTTGCTTGAGCAAGTTCATATTCACCTACAGCACCAACTTGAAATTTTTCATCATTAATCCTATAAATTTCTTTTGCAGCTTCATAGGCTTCTTTAAGAGCATTTTCATTTTCATAAGCATTTACAAGATTAAAATAAGTTTGAACTGTATTTGAAATAACAGAAAGTCTTGCAGCTTCATAATCATACTCACTTGCTTTAAAGCCTGATTTTGAGGCGCGATATGTATCGCGATATTTTCCCCAAAGATCGATTTCATAGCTTAAATTAAGCCCCATTTTAAAGTCATTACCGTAACTTACTTCCCCAGTTCGATTGCTTGGAGCATTTATAGCTGTTTTTGCACGACTACCGCTTGCGCTACCATCAAATTTTGGCAACAAACTGCTAAAATCTATACCTAATTGAGCAGCAGCTTGTTCCATGTGTATGAAGGCAAGTTTTAAATCATTATTATTTTTAAGTGCTAAATCAACCACTTTATTTAAATTTTCATCATCAAAATCTTTCCACCAATTTTTTGTGATAGAGCTATTGTTTTCTTTTTCCCAGGATAAGGCTCTAAGCTTATTATCAATGCTATAGTTTGCTTCGGGAATATTTAAATTTGGACTTAAAGAGCAAGCTGAAATCAAAAGAGCAAAACTTGCTATAGCGCTAATTGAAATTATTTTATTCATGAACCTTACCTCTTTTTTTATCTAGCCATTCATTAAAATTTTCTAAAAGATAGAAAAATAAAGGCACAAAGAATATCGCTAAAGTTGATGCTGCGATCATTCCACCAATAAGCCCTGTTCCTAAAGAGTGTCTTGAAGCACTTCCTGCTCCTGTTGCGAAAATCATTGGCAAGACTCCAAAAGTAAATGCTAAAGAAGTCATTATGATAGGACGAAAACGAAGTTTTGCCGCTGCAACAGCTGCTTCAAAAACTCCTTTGCCTTTTTTAAAGCGCTCTTCCATTGCAAATTCTACAATCAAGATAGCATTTTTAGCTGAAAGTCCAATTAAGAGCAAAAGTCCTGTTTGAAAATATATATCATTGCTAAATCCTCTTAAATATACCAATAAAAATGATCCAAATACCGCAAAAGGCACGGCTGTTACAACTGCTAAAGGTATAAGCCATCTTTCATATTGGGCAGCTAGAATTAAAAAGACAAATATCATTCCTAAAGCAAAAGCATAGCTTGCTGTTCCTTTGCTAGAAACTTCTTGATAAGCTGATCCACTCCAAGCTATGGAATAATCATCCCCTAAAGTTTCTTTTGCTACTTGAGCAATCGCTTCTATAGCTTGACCTGAAGTATAACCTGGTGCGGGTTGACCTTGAACTTGTGCTGCTGGGAAAAGGTTGAATCGTTTTACATCATCAGGCCCTGAACTTCTTTGTAAAGTTAAAAAAGAATCAAGTGGTATCATTTTTCCATCGTTTGATCTTACAAAAATATTTTTTAATGCATCTTGTGTATTTCTAAAATCACCTTTTGCACGGATATTTACTTGGAAGTTTTTGCCTAACATAGAAAAATCATTAACATAATAAGTACCTATAGTTGCATTCATTGTGTTAAAAACATCTTGCATGTTAAGATTGTAGTGTTTTAATTTATCTCTATCAATTATAAGCTTGTATTGAGGGAAAGTTGTATCAAGAGTTGTTCTTACTCTTGATAGCTCTTTTCTTTGGTTGGCTACAGCAACAAGCTTATTTACATCTTTTTGTATTTCATCATAGCTTTTTCCACTTTTGTTTTGAACATACATTTCAAAACCACCTGTGATACTTAATCCAGGTATAGGAGGTAGGCCTATAAATATACTTGAAGCATTGCGATCAAAAGCAAATTTTTTATTAAGCTCCATGGCGATTTCATCAGCACTCACATTTCTATCTTTCCAATCTTGCAAGCCTATAAACATTGCAGCAGCGTTTTCTTTTAATGAGCTTGTAAAAAGATCAAATCCTATCATAGCCATTGCATCTTTAATTCCATTGGTTTTTAAAACTTCTTGGCTTATATGATCAACTTCTGAGATTGTTCTATGAAGTGCTGAAGCCGAAGGAAGATTAACAATGCCAATCATCAAACCTTGATCTTCTTCAGGAACTAAAGAGCTTGGTACAGCTTTATAAAGATAAAAAATTGCCCCAAGCATAATACAAAAAATTAAAACAAAACGAATGGTTCTTTTTAAAATATATGCTACTCCTGCACTAAATACAGAAGTACTCCAATCAAAAAAATCATTAAATTTCTTTACAAATTTAAATGGCTCTCCTTCATTGCGTCGTAAAAAGAGTGCGCATAAAGAAGGTGTTAAAGTAAGAGCAACAAAACCTGATATGGCTACAGATATAGCCAAGGTAAGGGCAAATTGTCTTTGAATTTCTCCAACAAAACCTGATATAAAAGAAACTGGTATAAAAACAGCACAAAGTACAAGAACAATTGAAATAACCGGAGAGCTAACTTCTTGCATCGCTTGGATAGCAGCATCTTTTACGCTTATTTGTTCATTTTCGTGTAAAATCCTATCGATATTTTCTACAACTATAATCGCATCATCTACAACGATCCCTATAGCTAAAATTAAGGCAAAAAGTGTAAGCAAGTTAATACTAAAGCCTAAAACATAAAGTCCAGCAAAAGTTCCTAACAATGAAACAGGTACGGCTATCATGGGAATAAGCGTTGCACGGAAATTCTTTAAGAACATATACATAACAATAATAACTAAAACTAAAGCTTCAATAAAAGTTTTAATTACTTCTTTGATTGATTCTATCACAAATTTTGTTGTGTCGTAAGGAATTTTATATGTTAAACCTTTCGGGAAATTTTTTGAAAGTTCTTGCATTTTAGCCTGGACAAGTTCTGCTGTATGCAATGCGTTTGCCCCTGATTGAAGATTGATTATAATCGGAACCGCATCATTGCCATTTAATCGTCCTTGTGAGCTGTATTGTTGTGACCCTATTTCTACATCAGCTATATCTTTAAGTCTTAAAAATGATCCATCATCATTTGTTCTTAAAATAATATTTTCAAATTCGCCAGGATTTTGTAGTCTTCCTTGCATAGTGATTGAATAAACATAAGGGGATTTTTGGGTTACAGGTTCTTCGCCAATTTTACCAGTTGCATACTGGGCATTTTGGTCATTAACCGCAGAAATTACATCAGTAGCTGTGATTCCAAATTTATTTAATAAATCAGGTTTTAGCCAAATTCTTAAAGAATAATTACGATTTCCTATGGCGTTTGCATCTCCAACCCCTGGAACTCTTTTTAACTCATCTAAAACATTTAGAGCGATGTAATTGTATACATCCACCGCACTCATTGAACCATCATTTGAATACATAGAAATTGCAGCAAGTGTTGCTGAGGAAGTTTTTCTAACAGTTACTCCAAGTTTTTTAACTGCATCTGGCATTTTTGCAGTTGCAGCTGAAATTCTATTGTTAACATCTATGGTGGCTTGATCAGGATCTGTGCCGATATCAAAATAGACAGTCAAGCTCATAGTTCCTGAAGAACTTGAAGTTGAATCCATGTAAATCATATTATCCGCGCCATTGATTGCATCTTCGATAGGACTGGCAACTGTTGAAGCAATGGTTTGTGCATCAGCTCCTGTATAAGTTGCGCTTACTTTAACTGTAGGCGGAGTTAAAGAAGGATATTGTTCTATAGGTAAATTTGTAAGACCTATGGTTCCAGCCAAAGAAATTATAATTGCAACAACTGAAGCAAAAACAGGTCTTTCAATAAAAAATTTAGAAAACATTATTGTGCTCCAATTTCTTTAACTTCGCTACCAACTTGAATTTTTTTAAAGTTGTCTAAAATAATTTTATCGCCATTTTGCAACCCTTTGTCAATAATAGCGTATTCATTGTTTTGGTAGCTTATATGTACAGAAGATTTTTCTACTTTTCCATTTTTAACAAGAAGAACATAAACATCATTTTGATCTTGTTTAACAGCTATTTGAGGTACTTTAAAGCCATTTTTTTGTATAAAACCTTCTGAAGTAATTGTTGCAAAAGCACCTGGTAAAAGTGTTGAT
Organism: Campylobacter sp. US53; assembly: GCF_004378995.1. Lineage (NCBI taxonomy): Bacteria > Pseudomonadati > Campylobacterota > Epsilonproteobacteria > Campylobacterales > Campylobacteraceae > Campylobacter > Campylobacter sp. US53. Next base: position 89,147 of record NZ_RYYH01000004.1, read on the forward strand.
TTATTGTTATCAAATACGGCTTTGGCTTTTACTGTTCCACTATTAGCATCTATAACCGAATCAATAAAATAAAGTTTGCCTTGAACGGTTTCTCCATTAAGATTTAAATTTGCATGAATGCTGTCTAAGTCCCATTTTCCACTTTGAGTATTGCGGACTAAATTTAGCTTATCTGTATCTGAAATAAAGAAATCTGCGTAAATAGGATTTAAATTTGTAACTCTAACTAGTTCAGTTGTTGAGGCACTTACATAATCTCCTATATTAACTAAAGCATCTCCTACAGTACCATCAAAAGGAGCTTTTATTTCGGTATGATCTAGATCAATTCTTGCATTTGCAAGTTGTGCTCTAGCACTTGCTAGACTAGCTTTTGAATTGTTAAATGTAGCAAGAGAAGAGTCGTATTCCTTTTGAGAGATTGCATTTTTACTAAAAAGAGCTTTAGAACGATTAAAATCCTTGCTTGCATTTTCAAAAGTTGCTCTAGCCATTAAAGCTTGTCCGTAAGCCGAATCAACACTAGCTTTAAATTTATCTTGCTCTATAATAAATAATGTTTGTCCTTTTTTTACCTTATCCCCAGCTTTAAAAAGTTTATTTACTATTACGCCACTAACTTGAGGTTTTATAATGACATCATAATCGCTGACAAGTTTAGCAGGGTAAGTAAAACTAAGTGGTAAATCTTCAGATTTAGCACTCATGGTTGTTACAGGTTGAGGCGGCATTTGTATTTTTGGTGCTTCTTCTTTGCTACAAGCAGTGAGTAAAAGCACAACACCTAAAGCTAAAATAGTATTTTTTTGAAATAATTTCATGGTTTTGCCTTGAAAAATTAAATTAAAAATTGTAATATTTATTACAAAAATTTTTGGCTAATTATATCTTAATTTTGGTTAATAAAATTATTTTTAAGCTTTGGAGCCATTGATCCCATTTAGAAAAACGTTTACAACAAATTCAACATGTTCTTTTTGTTCTTTTTTATTTTTCAAAGGAGCATTAATTAAAACATTAAGATGATGATAAGGTTCTTTTAACATAGTACAAAAAAGAACAGCAAGTTTTTCTGCATTTTTTTTCATATAAGAATTATTTTGTTGCTTGAAAAAATCCATAAGTATGTTATAGGAAAAATTTTGTTGATTATTTTCTATCCAATTGGCAAGATGTCTATCTTTGTCATAAACTTGAGAATAGATAATTTTACCAAAAGCTACAGCTTCTGGTTGATTGAAAATTTCTATAAAAGCTAAACCAAAAGAAGTTAAAATTTCTTTTAAAGTGCCATTTTCAATTTCTTGTGTTTTGGAATAAATAAGATGAAAGTGTTTTTTACATATGTCATCTAAAATTTCAAAGAATAGCCCTTCTTTACTTTTAAAACCATCATAAATATTAGAATAAGATCCTCCGGATAATTTAATAATATCACTCAAACTTGTTTCTTGGTATCCTTTTGTTAAAAAAAGCTCTAAGGCCACTGCTTTGATTTTTTCTTGTCTGGCTAAAACTTTTTGTGACGGTGTTCTATTTGAGTTCATTTTTATCCTTTATAAGAGTGCTTTTAGGGTATACAAATATACTTTTTCTAAAAACCGAAATTTTTTCATTATCCTTTGCGTAAGCTTTTATATGTAAAGGAAAGATTACATCTTTTTTATCATTATTTGCTAAATTTTTTGTAGCCCTGATAACAACTATTTTTTTGATTTGTTCTCCTGCTTTTAATTTAAAAGGTTTGTTTGGTCTTATGATTTCAATTCCATCATTTATTCCTTCTAAATTTGCTGTAAAATAATATTCATGAGGTTTAGAATCTGTATTTTGAAACAAAAAGGTATAAGCATTTGAAATGACTAATTCACCTTTAATATTTGAAATATTATATAATTCGCTACTACGATTGATGTTTAAAAGCATGCTTTCTTTTTTGCTTCCCATGATGATTAAAGCCAATAAAGCAATTAAAAGAACTATAAAATATGCTATCGTTCTAAATCTTAAATAATGAACCTTAGAACGCGTTTCAATAGCTTTTGCACTTGTCCAATTGATCAAACTTGGACGATTAAATTTGCTTTGTACCTTAGAGCAAGCATCGGCACATTCAAGACAATTAATACATTCAAGTTGCATTCCTTTGCGTATGTCAATATGAGTTGGACAGATGCTAACACAGGCTTCACAACCTATGCATTCTCCTTCAGGCGGTTTTTTATGAAGTTTGGTGTGTCCATCATAGATCAAGCCCCCGCGTTTTTCATCGTAGATCACTTGCATTGTATCATGATCGAACATTACAGATTGTATTCTTGCATAAGGACAGACATAAACACAAAATTTTTCTTGTAAGTAGGTAATATCCAAAGTAAAAAGTAAGCTAGCACAAAATAAAATTCCAAGTAAAAGTAGATGCTCGCCAGGATTTTGAATATAATTGAAAAAATCTTCAGGAGGAATAAAGTACCAAAGTAAATTACTAACAGCAACTAAAGATATAAAATAAAAAATTATTACTCCAAGAAATTTTTTAAAATATTGCCCTCCATATTCTTTTTGTTTGTTATTGATATTTTTGCGAATTTTAAGAAATTTAGTTTGTATGATATCTCTATATATAACTCTAAAAATCGTTTGTGGACAACTCCAAGCACACCAAATTCTTCCACCTAAAGTTGTAATAAAAAAAATAAATAAAAAAAGAAATATAAGAACAAAAGGCATGAGATAAAATTCTTGTGTTGAAAAAGAAATAAAAAATAGGTTTAATTTAGAATGATCAAAACTTAAAAGAAAAAAATGATTCTCATTAATTCTTATGAAAGGTAGGGCAAATATGATAATACTTGCAATTAAATATACAAAATATCGTTTTTTTGTATAGTTTGTAATGTGTCCTTGCATTTTTAGACCTTAATTATAATTTTTTAGCACTTTGTAATTAAGGATTATAACCGATAAAAACTAAAACAATTTTTAAATGCTTTCTAAGTTAGAATTAATAAGAAGTGTTTTATAATTATATTTCACAACAAAAATTTACACAGAAAGGTGGTGAGGACTGTGCCAGGAATCAAGGTGCATCCTAACGAGTCTTTTGATGAAGCGTATCGTAAATTCAAAAAACAAGTAGATAGAAATCTAGTTGTAACTGAAGTAAGAGCAAGAAGATTTTTCGAGCCTATGACTGAAATTCGCAAAAAACAAAAAATTTCAGCACGCAAAAAAATGCTTAAAAGACTTTATATGCTTAGACGCTACGAGTCAAGACTCTAACCCAAAAGCCCGAAAGGGCTTTTTTTATATCTACGAACTTCATTTGGTATTAAATTAAAAAGTATTTATTATTTTTTGTTAAAATTTCTAAATTTAAATTTTCTGTTTTTAGGATAAACTCTATGAAAAAAATCAAAAAAATCATTCAAATTGGCATGATAGGTGGTTTAGCAGCTGTTGCTGGAGGTGCTTTAGCAGGTTGTGGAAGTAATAATGACAATGCAGATACTTTAAATCAAGCAGCTAATGCTCAAGGAGCTTTTGTAATTATCGAAGAAACAGCTCCAGGGCAGTATAAAATCAAAGATCAATATCCAAGTGATGAAACAAGGGTAGTTTTAAAAGATCTTAATGGTACAGAAAGAATTTTATCCAAAGAAGAAATGGATGCTTTGATTAAAGAAGAAGCAGCTAAAATTGACAATGGAACTTCAAATTTAACTAAAGATAATGGGCAAATCAGTAGTGGGGGATTGAGTTTAGGAGAAACTTTACTCGCAAGTGCTGCAGGTGCTATTTTGGGAAGTTGGATAGGTTCAAAACTTTTCAATAATCAAAATTTTGCTAATCAACAACGCGGTGCTTTTTCAAATCAAAGTGCTTATCAAAGGAGTGTCAATAGTTTTAATAAAGCAGGCACAACAAGTTCTACTTCAAGTGCTAAAAAATCAGGTTTTTTTGGTGGAGGCTCTAAAGCTGCAAGTTCTAGTTCCTCTTTTGGCTCTTAAGGATAAATAATGCAATTACTACAAGTAGATAAACTTCAAAAAGATTATTTAGAAAATATAGGTTTTTCTTGGCATACAGATGAAGATGGAAGTGATTATATTAGCAATAAGTTAGTTTGTGTTAAAGAAAGCGAAGCTAATGCTTATTATGAAGCAGTAAATGAACTTTATGATATGTTTATTGCTGCAGCGCAAGAAGTGATTGATAATGATCGTTTTGATGAGCTTGGAATTCCTTTTAATCTTATTGATGCGATTAAGATGAGTTGGGAAAATGAAGTGCATTGGCATTTATATGGGCGTTTTGATTTAGCGGGTGGACTTGATGGCAAGCCTATAAAACTTATAGAATTTAATGCTGATACCCCTACTGCTCTTTTTGAAAGTGCGATTTTACAATGGGCGCTTTTAAAACAAAATGGAATGGATGAAAGCGCACAATTTAACAGCATTTATGAAAGTTTGATGGATAATTTTAAAAGACTTATTACCCTTGATGAAAGTGTTGAAGGGTTTGAAGAGCATTATCAAGGATGGAAAATTCTTTTTTCAAGTGTTGCAGGAAGTAAAGAAGAAGAAATCACTACAAAATTACTTTCTCATATAGCCAATGAAGCAGGTTTTCAAACTAATTTTTCCTTTGTAGATGAGGTGGAATTTAGTGAAGAGGGTGTTTTTAAAGAGGGTGAAAATTATGAGTATTGGTTTAAGCTTATTCCTTGGGAAGATATAGCCATAGAAGAGGGTGAACTTGCCATGCTTTTAACTCAAATTATGCGTAATCAAAGAGCAATTATTTTAAATCCTGCTTATACACTTTTATTTCAATCTAAGGGAATTTTAAAAATTCTATGGGAACTTTATCCAAATCATCCATTACTTTTAGAAACAAAAGATACTCCTTTGGAAGGTAAAGACTATGTTAAAAAACCTGTTTTTGGTAGAGAAGGCGCAAATATCAGTATAATTAAAGATGGAAAAACTTTGCATGAGAATGTAGGTCCTTATGGGAATAATAAGGTTATTTATCAAGAATATGTAGAGTTTAATTCATGTGAAAACGAATACTATCAAGCAGGTGTTTTCTTTGCTTATGAAGGGTGTGGCTTAGGATTTAGAAAAGGAGGACTTGTGCTTGATAATTATTCTAAATTTGTAGGACATATTATAAAGGATTAGAAATGAAAATTGTTTGTTTAGATGCGGCAACTTTAGGGGATTATGGTTTAAGTGTTTTTGAAAAATTTGGTTCTTTGCAAATTTATACTATAACAAATAAAGAGCAAACCATAGAGCGTTTAAAAGATGCTAATGTCGCCATGACAAACAAGGTTGTAATTGATAAAGATGTGATTGATGCTTGTAAAAATTTAAAACTCATTTTAGAAACTGCAACAGGGGTTAATAATATCGATATTGAGTATGCTAAAGAAAAAGGTATTATTGTAAAAAATGCTGCTGGGTATTCTACTATGAGTGTGGTGCAACATACTTTTGCGTTTATGTTTGCTTTTTTAAATCAAATACCTTATTATGACAAATGGAGCAAAGAGGGTAAATGGTGTGAAAGTCCTATTTTTACAGATTATAGTAGAATTTTAAACACCTTAAGTGGTAAAAAACATGGTATTATAGGTTTAGGAACCATAGGTAAAGAAGTGGCAAAAATTTCAAAGGCTTTTGGAGCCGAAATTTATTATTATTCTACGAGTGGAGCTAATAAAAACGCAGATTTTGTACATTTGGAATTAAAAGATTTATTAAAAACTTGCGATATTATAAGTATCCACGCACCTTTAAATGAAAAAACCAAAAATTTACTCGCCTTTGAAGAATTAAAGCATTTAAAAGATAATGCGATTTTGATTAATGTAGGAAGAGGCGGGATTGTCAATGAAAATGATTTAGCTAAAATCATAGATGAAAAAAATATTCGTGTAGGGCTTGATGTTTTAGAAATTGAACCTATGATGAAAAATCATCCACTTTTAAGCATTAAAAATAAAGAAAATCTTATTATCACTCCTCATGTTGCGTGGGCGAGCAAGGAGGCTTTAAATGCTTTAATGGATATAGTTTATAATAATTTAAAAGAATGGATAGAAAATGGCAAGTGAACATAGTTTTGATATTTCAGCAGCTTTAGATAAACAAGAGTTAAAAAATGCTTTTGAACAAGCTAAAAAAGAACTTGATAGTCGTTATGACTTAAAAGGAATTAAGTGTGAGATTGATTTAAGCGAAAAAGAGAGTATTTTTAAACTCAGTTCTTCTAGTGAAGGAAAGCTTGATGTTTTAAAAGATATAGTGATTTCTAAACTTATCAAAAGAGGAATTAATCCTAATGCTATTAAAGAGCTTTCTCGTGAAAGTGGAGCAATGTTTCGTTTAAATTTGAAAGCAAACGATGCTATTGATAGTGAAAATGCCAAAAAAATCAATAAAGCTATCAAAGATAGCAAACTTAAAGTTAATTCTTCGATTCGTGGTGAAGAAATTCGTGTTGTAGCAAAACAAATTGATGATTTACAAGCTGTGATGAAGCTTGTAAAAGAGCTTGATTTAGAGTTAAATATCAGTTTTAAAAATCTTAAATAAGGTCAAATTTGAAGCATTGTTTAGCTCTGTGTTTTATTTTTTTTCTTTGTGCTTGTAGTGTGAAAAATCAAAATTTTTCGAGTCAAAGCTTGATGGTTTTGATTGCTTCTCCTATGATAAAAATCAATGACGCAGCTTTTTTAAAAAAAGAAAATAATGCTTTAAATTTAGAAGTTTATAAACTAGGGCAAGCTTTTTTTGAACTCAAAATCAAAGATAAAATTTGTATCAATGCAGTGTGTTATGATAAAAAAGTGTTTAATCAAAAATTTTTTAAAAATGTATATTATGATGATATTTTAAGTGATATTTTAAAGGCAAATGCTTTATGGCAGGGTAAAAATTTAGAAAAAACTGATTGTGGTTTTGAACAAAATTTAAAAGCAAAAAATTATGAAATTTTTTATCAAGTTTGTGATAATAAAGTAAGTTTTTTTGATAAAATTTCACATACTAAAATTATCTTAACGCATATTCAAAATTGAAGGATAGAGTTTGAAATTTTTTTTACTGGTATTTTGCTTTGTAAATCTAGCTTTAGCACAAATTTATAAAGGTGAATTGTATTTTTATCATTTGCAGGATAAAGAAATTTTTGCCATAGTTTATGATAATGCACCTATGACCCCACTTTTTGACAGGGATAAAAATCAAACAAGTTCTAGTTTTTTAATTGTTGATGATATAAATGGAAATTTAGAGATTCCGCTCGTTAAGACAAATGATTTTTGGCAGGATGAGCGTAAAAAATATAAAATCAATTCTTCTAAAATGCTTACATATGATAATAAAAATTTTCAAGGAGAAAATTTAGGAACAACTACTTTAGAACTTGTCGAAACGCAAGATGGCATTCGTATAAAGCGTAGTCTTGATTTTATAGGTTTTAATGATGATTTTAAAGAATTTCATCCTGTTCATAAGGGTGTATTTAGCTTTGAGCAAATTTGCCAAAAACCTATTTTTTTACAAGATGGAAAAATTAGTTTTGAAGAATGGTATTATTTTTATGAAGATGGTATGAGTCGTGCTATTTTAGAGTTAAATAATTTTGTTTATGATATTAATGCTCACGCATTTGTAAAACTAAATGATTTGTATAATACTGAAAATCAAAAATTTCAAAATCTTTTACATGAGAAGCTTAAAAATACATGTGATGAGTGTTTTGAAGATCTGCAAAATTTACAATTTAATAATAATTTTTTACTTAATAATGGAAAACTAAAAATTTGTTATCTACCTTTTGAAGGTCATTTTTTAGATGAAAATATTTGCGTAGAATTTAATGAAGATGAGCTTAAGGAATTTAAAAAATAATGGAAAAATTAAAAAATTTTTTAAGTTTGAAAAATATAGAAGATACTCAAATTTATAAAGAGCTTAAGTGTGCTAAAAATGAAGCTTTGATTCTTAGAGAGCTTTGTAGAAATTATGTCGTTTCTATTTCTTCTATCAATGCCTTTACTTTATTATCGACAATTTTTGGAAATGATAAGTATCTTTATCTTGATGCTTTGGAGGATTTAAAAAAACTTATCGAAAGAGGTTTTGTAAATCAAAATTCGAGTTTTTTTAAAAGTTTGGAAAATAATAAAACTCAAACATTAACTCTTGCCTTATTGCAAAGTGAGCTTAGTTTAAGTGAATATTTTTTAGAATTTTTAGAAGCAAAACCTCGTTTAAACTTTGAGAAACAAGAGGCTTATGCAGATTATTTAGAATATTTAAAAGATGAATTTGTGCGTATTCAATTATACGAAAGATTAAGTTTTATACAAAAAAGTGCTTATAATAGTGAAATAAAAAATCAAATTAAACTTTATGAAAAACATATCAAAGAAAGACTAAAAAAAAGTAAATTTTATAATGTATTGGCTGATATTTTTAAAGAATACAATCTTGAACATAAAGAACAAATTATTTTTCTAGCACTTTTAAAAGAAGAATACGCCTTAAGTAATGAAAGTTCGATTTCTAGAGAAATGAATTCTTTACTTTCTTTAATCAGTGAAAATGATTTAGAAAGACACAAAAATAAAAAACTATTACAAGAAAATGCTCCTCTTTTAAACTTAATCGAGTACGATGAATATTTAAATGCTTTTGGAGATATTTCTAAAAGTTTTTTTATTATTGATGAAATTTTACAAAGAATTATAAATTTTGAACCAAAACAAAGTAAAAAAATCAAAATTGAAAGTGTTTTAAAAGATCAAGATATTTTCGAGCTTATAGAACCAAGCACTGACATCAATGATATTATTATGCCTGAAAATACAAAAGAGCTTTTAGAAAATATTTTAAAACAACAAGATAAAAAAGTCCTAGAAAGACTTCATTCTTGGGGTATAAAGAGTAATAAAAATATAGAAGCTAAAATTATTTTTTATGGTCCTGCTGGTACTGGAAAAACTATGTCAGCTTTAGCTATGGCTAAATCAATGAAAAAATCTGTTCTTAGTTTTGACTGTTCTAAAATTTTGAGCAAATGGGTTGGAGAGAGTGAGCAAAATGTAAGAAAAATTTTTGATACTTATAAAAATATTGTGCAAACTTGTAAACAAAGTCCTATTTTACTTCTCAATGAAGCCGATCAGTTTTTAAGTACGCGTGTAGATGGAAGTAGTGGTAGTGATAAAATGCATAATCAAATGCAAAATATATTCTTAGAGCAAATTGAGCGTTTTAGTGGTGTAATTATCGCTACGACAAATTTTTTAGAAAGCTTAGATAGTGCATTTTCAAGAAGATTTGATTATAAGATAGAATTTAAAAAACCTGATTTTAAAGATAGGCTTAAAATTTGGGAAAAATTTCTACCTAAAAAAGCATTATTTGAAAAAGATTTTGATATAAATATTTTATCAAATTATGAATTAAGTGGAGCACAAATTTTAATGATAGTAAAGAATACAGCTTTGAAAGTAGCTGTATCACAAGATGGGGTTTTTAAAATGCAAGATTTTATAGAAAGCATACAAAAAGAATTAAATTCAAGTTTTGATAAAAGTAAGATTGTTGGATTTTAACTTTTTTAATGTTTTTGTATAGCGAACTATAAAATAAAACAAAGCTACAATTAAAGCACTCCATTCCCAAAACATAGGAACTTTTGGGGTTAAAAAATAATGATAACTTGCCAAAACTAAGCATAAATATCCTAGTTTTCTGATTTTACTAAGTTTTTTAAAGATTTTAAAAGAACTTAAAAGCATTAAAAATATGATTAAAAATGCGATAAATCCACTTGCTTCTAATAAACGATGTGAAATATCATCGAAAAGCCTTGAAATTTGAGCATTTCTATCAAAAATAAAATAATTTAAAAAGTGCAAAATCGCCCAAAAAGCTGCAAAAATACCTAAAATTTTAGGATAATTTTTTGTTTTTTTAAATTTAAGTAAAGAAAATAAAAGACTTAAATTTAAAAAGATTAAAGCAAATATTCCAGTGTAAATGTAGGCTTCTTTTACAAAATCAAAGGCTTTTATGATATGATAAAAGCCATAGATTAAACTTATGATAAAGCTAAAATAAGCAAGAAATTTAAAGTATTTTGTCTGCATTAAAAATTCACTTTTAAGTCCATGTTTTTATATAAACTTGCCACTTCTTTTTCATAACCATTAAACATTAAAGTAGGCTTGGTAAAGAAGTCTCCTAAAGCCCTTTCGTTAGCTTGAGACCATCTAGGATGAGAAACATTAGGATTGACATTAGCATAAAAACCATATTCACTTGGAGCGTAACTTTCCCAAGTGGATTTAGGCTGTTCTTTGGTAAATTCTATTTTAACTATAGATTTAATACTTTTAAAGCCATATTTCCAAGGAACAACAAGGCGTATTGGAGCACCATTTTGAGGCTTTAAGGCTTTTTTATACATTCCTACTGCAAGCAAGGTAAGAGGATGCATAGCTTCATCCATGCGAAGTCCTTCTACATAAGGATAGTCTATAGTTGGAAATAAAGCGTCTTGATCGGGAAATTGGCTCTTATCTAAAAGAGTGGTGAATTTAACAAATTTTGCCTCGCTTGTAGGTTTTGCCATTTCAATCAAACGACGCAATTCAAAGCCTACCCAAGGTACCACCATAGACCAAGTTTCAACACAGCGAAAACGATAAATTCTTTCTTCTAGTGGGAATTTTAAAATATCTTCCATGCTTAAAGTTAAAGGTTTTTCTATTTCTCCACTGATATCGATTTTCCAATTTTGAGTATTGAAATTTTGTGCCAATGATACAGCCTTTTTTTTATCTGTTGAAAATTCATAAAAATTGACATAATTTGTAGCAAGTTCTTCATCGCTGATTTCAAGTTTGTTTGGATTAGTATCGCTTGTGAAATTTAAAGCAGATAATTTAGAAGCAAGCACGCTTGAACTTATTAAAGCACCTGCTCCAAGTTTTAAAAAATCTCTTCTTTTTTTATATAAATTCTCAGGGGTTATAATCATAATTTTTCCTTGTTAAAAATTTTTATTATTAAAACATAACAAGGATAATGATTATTAAATTTCTTGTAGAATTTTTTCGCAAATTTTTCTAGGGTTATTATCTTTATAAATAGGGCGTCCAACTACTATAAAATCGCTTAAATTTTCTCTAGCCATTGTTAAATTAGCGACGCGTTTTTGATCATCATTTTTCTCTCCAAATGGACGAATTCCTGGAGTGAGAGTTAGGAAATTTCTTTGAGTGTGTTCTTTGATGATTTTACTTTCAAAAACAGAGCATACCATACCATCAAGTCCATTTTCATAGGATATTTTTGAAAAATTAATTACAGCTTCTTCGATTTTTTGTCTATAAATACTAAAGAAATTTTCTTCATCAAAACTCGTAAGAGCAGAAACTGCTAAAACTAAAGGTCTTTTTGAAAATTTGCTAAGCCGTGTCATAACTTCTTGCATAGCTATTTTTCCAGCACTTGCGTGGATATTGATCATATCAACACCAAGTTTTGATATTTCTTCGCAAGCATCTGCCATAGTGTTGGGAATATCATGAATTTTAAGATCAAGAAATATTTTAAAATCATCAACTTTTTTAAGTTCTTCTATGAATTTAAAACCATCTCTTAAATATGCTCTTAAACCTACTTTTAACCATATGTCTAAATTTTTTAATTCTTTAGCAAGTTGCAAGCATTCTTCTTTTGTAGAAAGATCAAGTGCGACACAAAGCTTCATTTTTTAGCCTTTATCAAGGCATCTAAAACTCCATTTATAAATTTTGGAGAATTATCATTAGCAAGTTCTTTGGCAAGTTCTATAGCTTCATTGATAACAATGGCGCTAGGAGTATCGGTAAAAAGTAACTCATAAGCTCCAAGTCTTAGTATAGCTCTTTCTACATGTCCTAAAGCTGTAATTTGATTATCATTTAGAAATGAATTTAAGGTTTCATCAATATTGTTTAAATTGTCTAAAATTCCATGATATAAATTTAAAGTAAAATTTTTTTGTTCATTGCGTATTTTTTTTTCATCTAAAATTTCATCTACAAAAACGTTGTTTTGAGAATTTAATTCAAAAGCATAAAGCAAGGAGATGACGCTTTGGCGAACTTGATGACGCGTTGCCATTAAAGCTCCTTGCTTAAATTTAACATCTCGATTACAGTTGTCATAGCTTCAAAGCCTTTATTGCCTGCTTTGCTTCCAGCTCTTTCTATGGCTTGTTCTATTGTATCTGTAGTTAAAACACCAAAGCTTACAGGGATATTATGATTTAAACTCACATTGGCTATGCCTTTGGTGGTTTCTGCTGAAACATAGTCAAAATGCGGAGTTGAGCCACGAATTACTGCGCCTACGCAACAAATTGCATCAAATTTTTTGCTTTCTATAGCTTTTTTTAACGCATACGGAAGTTCAAAAGCACCAGGAACAAGTATAAGGCTTAGATTTTCCTCTTTGCCTCCGTGTCTTAAAAAAGCATCTTTTGCTCCTTCTACAAGGCGATCTGTGATGATATGATTAAATCTTGCATTAATGATAGCAATTTTTGTATTTGAGTCTAAATATAATTTTCCTTCAATAATGTTCATTTGTTTTCCTTTATGATATTTTGTATTTCTAGTAATGTATTAACGCAATTTTTAAGGCGTGTAAGATTAAGCATATTAGGTCCATCGCATAAAGCCTCGCAAGGATTAATATGTGTTTCAAAGAAAAAGCCATCTATGCCTACGGCTGCTGCCGCTCTTGCTAAAGGTTCTACAAATTCGCTTTTCCCTCCGCTACTTCCACCTGCAGCCCCTGGCATTTGTACACTATGGGTAGCATCAAAAATAACTGGAGCAAATTCACGCATAATAACTAAAGAACGCATATCTACTACTAGATTTCCATAGCCAAAGCTAGATCCTCTTTCAGCTACAAAAACACCATTTTTTTGAGCAGCTTCATAGCCTTCATCTTCTATGCCACGGGTTTGTAGAACTTTTTTAACGCTGTATTTGATATCGCTTGGGTTTAAAAATTGTCCTTTTTTGATATTAACTTTTGCCTTAGTTTTTGCTGCGGCTACAAGTAAATCGGTTTGACGACATAAAAAAGCAGGAATTTGCAAGACATCAGCTACTTCACTTACAGGGTTTGCTTGATTGCTTTCGTGTATATCGGTTAAGATTTTCATACCAAATTCATCTTTTACGCTTTGTAAAATTTTTAATCCTTCTTCAAGACCAGGACCTCGAAAAGAATTAATACTTGTGCGATTGGCCTTATCAAAACTTGATTTGAAATAAAATTCTATATTTGGATTTTCATTAAAGTTTTTTAACTGTTCAGCAACTTTAAAAATCAAATCTTTGCTTTCTATCACGCAAGGACCAGCAATGAGTATCATTTTTTTCATTTTTTTCCTTTGTTCTTAACTAAAATTAATCCACCAAAAATAATGCCTATTATACCTAAAAAAACCATAGTGCTTGGTAAATTATCTCCTAAAATTATCCCAACTATCATACTAAATACTACATCAAGATAACTAACTCCAGCAACTACTCCTGCTTGTTTAGCGATACCATAAGCTTTAGTGACATGAATTTGATAAATGGTGCCTAAAGTTCCCATAATGGCAACGATAAGCCAAGCTGTAAGACTTGGCATCACAAAAGGTGCTAGAATGAAATCTAAATGTAAAGAATCAAGATGCTGTGGTTCAAAAAATTCAGCACTGATCATAGAAATTAAAGGCATTAAGGTTCCTAAAAGGATAAAAGAAAAGGCAATTTGTTCTGTAGTGTAAGATTTTCTAAGTTCTCTTACACTTGTAAGAGCTAAAGCAGCTAAAAATCCACTCGTGATACCTATAACTGAATTTTTTAAATCAAAGCCTGAATGATTTAAATTATGAGCCCAAGGCTGAGCGATTAAAAGCACTCCACCAAATGCTATTAAAATTCCTATCCAGCCTTTGATGCCAATATTTTCTTTAAAAACAACAAAAGCTATTAAAGTAATAAAAATAGGAGCAGTTTTTTGAAAAGCAAAAGCTCCACCTAGTGTAATATTTGAAACATTATAGAAAAACATATATAGTGAAAGCGTGCCTACTACTCCACGAAATATCAAGAGCCAAAAATGTCCCCCTTCTTTATGTGCCTTAGATTGCTTTAAAAGATAGACTATGAAAAAAATTCCTATGATATTTCTAAAAAACATAATTTCTATAGAACTCATTTCCTTGCTAAGAATTTTTGCACAAGCTCCCATAAGTGCAAAATCCAAACATGCTAAAATCATGAAATAAATTCCTAAATTATGCTTGATTACTTTTAGCATTTTTTTTCCTTGACTAAAATCTGGGTTAATTCTAGTCTTTTTTTGCTTAATATTAAGCCAAATTTTATATAATTTTAAAAATATAATTTTCTAGGAAAAAAATGCAAAGCATCATACTTATAGGCAAGCCAAATGTTGGTAAATCAAGTCTTTTTAATAGAATGGCAAGACAAAGAATAGCTATTACAAGTGATATTTCAGGTACAACTAGAGATACAAATAAAACGCAAATTCATATTCATTCAAAAAAAGCCATGCTTATTGATAGTGGAGGGCTTGATGAAAGTGATGAACTTTTTAAAAATGTGAAAAAAAACACTTTAAAAGTAGCCAAAGAAAGCGATATCATACTTTATCTAGTTGATGGAAAATTAGCGCCTGATGATGAGGATAGACAGTTTTTTTATTCTTTAAAAAAACTTGGAAAACCTATAGCCTTAGTGATTAATAAAGTAGATAATAAAAAAGATGAAGAAAGGGCTTGGGAGTTTGCAAATTTTGGCGTAAAGGAAATCTTTAATCTTTCAGTAACCCATAATGTAGGCTTAGATGAACTTTATGAATGGCTTGAAAAATTTTTACATGAAGAGTTTTTAATCCCCGATGAAGAAGAAAATTTAGAAGATTTTTTAGAGCATTATGAAGAAGGAAAAGAATTTCAATTTAAAGAAGTCGATCAAAATCATATCAGAGTGGGTATTGTAGGGCGTGTAAATGTTGGAAAATCAAGTCTTTTAAATGCTTTGGTTAAACAAGAACGTAGTGTTGTAAGTTCTATCGCAGGAACTACTATAGATCCTGTTAATGAAAGTGTAGTTCATAAAGATAAAGTGATAGAATTTGTTGATACTGCAGGTATTAGAAAAAGGGGTAAAATTCAAGGACTCGAACGCTTTGCCCTAAATCGCACGGAAAAAATTTTATCTCATTCTCAAATAGCACTTTTGGTTTTAGATGCGCATGAGGGCTTTAACGAGCTTGATGAACGCATTGCTGGGCTTGTGGCTAAGCATTATTTGGGTGTGATTATTGTTTTAAATAAATGGGATAAAAGTGAGATGGATTTTGATAAGACTGTAAAAGAATTGCGTCTTGATCGTTTTAAATTTCTAGCTTACGCACCCGTGATTAGTGTATCAGCTTTAAGTGGAAAAAGGGTGCATGTTTTACTCGATAAAATTTTGCAAATTTTTGAAAATTTCACTCAAAAAATCCAAACTTCTAAGCTTAATACGTTGATAGAAAATGCCACAAGAGCACATCCTTTGCCGCATGATTATGGGAAATTGGTTAAAATTTATTATGCAGTACAATATGACTTAGCACCGCCAAAAATTGCGCTTATCATGAATCGTCCTAAGGCTTTGCATTTTAGTTACAAGCGTTATTTGCAAAATCAAATCAGAAAAGAATTTAATTTTGAAGGTGTGCCTTTAGTGATTGCTTCGCGTAAAAAGGGCAGTAAAGAAAATGATGAAAGCTAAAAATATCGTTTTTATAGGATTTATGGGTTCTGGAAAAAGTACTTTAGCAAGAGCTTTGGCTAAGGATTTAGATCTTGTTTTTTTAGATAGTGATTTTTTAATAGAACAAAAATTTAATCAAAAAATCAGTGAAATTTTCGCACAAAAAGGCGAGATTTTTTTTAGAGAACAAGAGCAAAAAATGGCTGATTTTTTTAGTTCTTGTGAGAAAACTTGTATTGCTACAGGCGGGGGTTTTGTTAATGTTTCAAATTTAGAAAAAGTAGGTTTTTGTATTTATTTAAAAGCAGATTTTGAATATTTAAAAAAGCGTTTAGATGAAAATGAAATTTCTAAAAGACCTTTGTTTTATGATGAAATTAAAGCAAAAAAATTATATAATGAGCGTTTAAGCAAGTATGAACAAAAGGCAAATTTTGTTTTAAATATAGAAAATAAAAATATAGACAAGCTTTTAAGCGAGATTAAAAAGGTGATAAAATGAGAGTATTAACAGGCCTTCAGCCAAGTGGCGATTTGCATATAGGTAATTATTTTGGTGCGATTAAGCAAATGGTAGATGCACAAGAAAAAAGCCAAATGTTTATGTTTATTGCTAATTATCATGCCATGACTTCTTCTCAAGATGGAGAAAAACTTAAACAAAATTCCTTAAAAGCTGCTGCGGCTTTTTTAAGCCTTGGTATAGATCCGCAAAAGAGCGTTTTTTGGTTGCAAAGTGATGTTAAGGAAGTTATGGAGCTTTATTGGATTTTATCGCAATTTACTCCTATGGGTTTATTAGAGCGTGCGCATAGTTACAAGGATAAAGTTGCTAAGGGGCTTAGTGCTTCACATGGGCTTTTTTCTTATCCTGTTTTAATGGCAGCTGATATTTTACTTTTTGATACACAAATTGTTCCTGTGGGAAAAGATCAAATCCAACATGTTGAAATCGCACGTGATATTGCTTTAAAAGTTAATAATGAATGGGGTGAAATTTTTACCCTTCCAGATGCTAAAGTTAATGAAGAAGTAGCTGTAGTTGTAGGCACCGATGGGGTAAAAATGAGTAAATCTTATCAAAATACTATAGATATTTTTAGCAGTGAAAAAACCTTAAAAAAACAAATTTCTTCCATAGTTACAGATAGCACCGCTTTAGAAGATCCAAAAGATCATGAAAACTGCAATATTTTTAAAATCGCAAAGCTTTTTTTAGATGAATCAGGGCAAAAAGAATTACAAATACGCTATGAAAAAGGTGGTGAGGGTTATGGACATTTTAAAATGTATTTAAACGAGCTTGTAAATGCTTATTTTAAAGAAGCAAGAGAAAAATATAATGAGCTTTTAGAAAAGCCTTCGCATTTGAAAGAAATTTTGGATTTTGGTGCGACAAAAGCAAGAAAAATCGCCCAAGAAAAAATGCAAAAAATTTATGAAAAAATCGGACTTTAAGGAGTAGAAAATGCTAGATTTAAAAAATTTGCAAAATAATTTTGATGAAGTGGCTAAAAAGTTAAAAAATAAAAAAGTTGATGAAAATATCTTAAAAAAACTTGCTGAACTTTTTGCAAGTTTAAAAAAAGAAAAAACAGCTTTAGAAGAATTTCAAGCTTTTCAAAATAAATTCAGCAAAGAACTTGCTACAACCGAAGATAAAGAAAGTTTAAAAGCAAAATTAAGCGAAAATAAAAGTAAAATTAATGAGCAAAGCGCTAAAGTAAATGCTTTAGAAAATGAGCTTGAAGAAATCGCTCATGCCATCCCAAATATCCCTGATGAATGTGTGCCTGTGGGTGAAGACGAAAATGAAAATGTGGAGCTTAAAAAAGTTTTAAATCCACCTAGCTTTGATTTTACTCCAAAAGAACATTTTGAATTAGGTGAGAGTTTAAATTGGCTTGATTTTGTGCGTGGGGTAAAAATTTCACAAAGTCGTTTTTGTGTGCTTAAAAACGAAGGAGCTTTATTAAGCCGCGCTTTGGTAAATTATATGATAGATTTTAATAGAAGTCGTGGATTTGAATTTGTTAATGTGCCTTTTTTGGTAAATGGTGCTACTATGTTTGGGACAGGTCAGTTGCCAAAATTTAAAGAAGATATGTATAAGGTAGATGATGAGGATTTGTATTTGATCTCAACTTCTGAAATTCCAGTAACCAATCTTTATAGTGGAGAAATTTTAGCGAGTGAAACTTTACCGATAAAAATGACTTGTTATAGTGCTTGTTTTAGAAAAGAAGCAGGCAGTGCAGGGCGTGATACAAGAGGTATTATAAGACAACACCAGTTTGAAAAAGTAGAGCTTGTAAGTATTACTAAACCTGAGCAAAGTGATAGCGTGTTTAATGAAATGCTTGAGTGTGCAAGTGATTTGCTGAGTTCTTTAGGTTTAGCGCATAGACATTTGATGCTTTGCACTGGAGATTTGGGTTTTAGTGCAGCAAAAACTGTGGATCTTGAAGTGTGGCTTCCAGGACAAAATAAATATCGTGAGATCAGCTCGGTTTCAAATTGTCGTGATTTTCAAGCAAGACGTGCTAAAATTCGCTATAAAAATGAACAAGGAAAAAATGAACTTGTTCACACTCTTAATGGCTCATCTTTGGCAGTAGGAAGAACCTTGGTAGCGATTATGGAAAATTATCAAGACAAAGAAGGAAAAATTCATATTCCTGATGCTTTGAAAAAATATTTTTAAAGAGTATAGATGGCTGAACAAGAAGATATAATACTAGAAAAACCCGAAGATGGCTTAAATCAACCAAGACTTGATGAGAGTTTAGAGGGATTTAAAGGGCAAGAGGGGCAAGCTCCAGAAGATGAAGAATTTGCATCATTGCCAGAAGAATTACCTCAAGAAAATAGTGATAGTGGTTTTAAATTTACAAGAGAAAGTGCGCCTGAAGATGTATTAACTTTTGAAGAAGTTGAAAGTCAAGAGCCTACGCCTTGGTATAAAGATCGTAAGTTTATGTCTCTTGTGGGTTTATCTTTGGGGATTATTTGTATTTTAGTTTTTACACTTTTTTATTTAACTTTTAGTGAAGGAAAAATTAAACCAGATATTATAGCTTCTAAGCCTTTAGAACAACCTGTTGTTATGCCTGATGAATCATATAAATACAATGATATGCAAAGAATTGATGGTATGATCCAAAAAGCAAATGCTTTATATTTAAAGGGTGAGGTTGAACAGGCTTTAAAAGTTTATGAGCAAGTTGCCGTATATAACGAATCTTTATCTAATTATAATTTAGGCGTTTCTCAAATGAATGAGAATAAATTCCAAGAAGCTTTTGAAAGCTTCAAGAAAGCTATAGCCAATGGAGAAAATCAAAGTGTAGCTGCTATCAATGCTGCTGTTTGTGCTTTAAAGCTTAATGATAAGGAAAAATTTAGATATTATATTGATTTAGCTCAAGTGTATCTTCCAAAAGAAGGAAAATCAAAATTATATGATTATTATTTAAGCTTGATTAATTATTACAAAGGATATTACCCTGAGGCTTTACAAATGTTACAAAGAACAGATGTGGAGCCGTATTCTGATGTTGCAAAGTATTTGTCTGCTAAAATTTATGCAAAAATGGACTTTGATTCCAAGGCTATACAGCAATTAAATTCTCAAGGCAATTTTGAATCTAGTTTATCTTTAGGTCTTTTATACGCTAGAATAGGAGAATATGCTAAAGCTAAAGTCGCTTTAAGTACAGCGATGAAAATTGAAAGAGATTTTAATCAAAGTTTGGCGGCTTTAACATTGGTTGATATTAAAACAGGAAATTATCAAGATATGTTAGCGCGCTTGCAAAATTCTTATGATAATGATAAAGATAGATATAAGATTTTAGATGCTTATAAAATTCAAGTTCGTTTAAATAAGGATCTTTTTAATATAGCAGTTGCTCAAAATTCTTTTTCAAAAGATTTGTTAAAAAAACAAAAAGATCAATTCGATTTGCTTTTTTATTTTGCGCCTTATCAAGTTTTTGATAGTAAGCAGGCTGCTTTATATATTAAAAAAGCTAATGTTACAGATTTTGTTGATGATAGTGCTGATGCGGGAGTTTATCTTAATACAAGCAAGGCTCTTTCATCTACCAATGTAAAAATTGCCAATATTATTAACTATGCATTAAATCAGAAGTTACGCCTTGCTAACCAAGAATTTCAAAAACTTATCAAGGATTATCCAGAACATAGTATTTTACATTATAATTTGGCTTTAACTTATGCCCAAATGCAAAATTATGAACTTGCTTATAAGCATTTTTCAAGTTCATATCATCTTAATCCTAAAAATTACTTAGCAGGTGCTTTTGCTATGTTTTGTGCAAAATTAATTGATATTGATACAACTAAACTTTACAATGAAATTCTTGATAATATAGCTGCTGATTCTAATTTTAAAGCTAATATGCAAAAAAGTATGTTATTTTTAGTTAATAATAATTATATTTCTATGCTTCCTTATTTAGATGAAGCAAAAAAAGATACGCCTTTGAGTTTGATTTTTGAAGCTATTGTTGCTAAAAATAATAACCTTAATAATCAAGTAGATGTGAAAATTGCTAAATTGCGTTCAGAGTTGCCTGAAGATATTTTGGCAAATATTTTGTATTTTAATTCTTTAAATTCAAATTTAAATATTAAAGAATATGCTCAAAATGCTCAAATTCATTTTAAAAATTTAAAACTTGATTATCGTAGTGTTTTTGGTGGGCCAAATATAGCTAGGGAATTTTATGTTAATTTAATGCATATTGCAGGGCTTTTAAATTTAGAAAGACAGAAATTTAAAGAATTGATTAATGTTTCAGGAGCAAAAGATGAGGGTATTTTACAAACTTTAGCTTATTTGGATATTTTTGCACAGCAATACGAGGAGGCTTATGCGCTTTATAATTCTTTGATTGATGATTATGGAGCTAAAGATACTAAAACTTTATTTTTAGCAGCCGTAGCAGCCGTAGGTGCAAATAATCCAAATTCAGCTATAGCGCTTTTGCAGCTTTCTAAACTTACAGATAAAAATAACAAAGAGAGTAAAGCAGCTCTTGGTATGTTGTATCAAGAAGTAAAGAACTATGAGGCTGCGATATCTCAGTATAAAACTTTACCTAATAATTTTAAGAGTGAATTTTTTACTTTTGATATTAATAACAACTAAAAATGCTTAGAAATTTCTAAGCATTTTTAGTTAAGCTTGAAGATCTAGAGTTTTTCCGCCTAGTTCATCAATGCGATCGCTAACTTTTTTAAGTGCCGCATCTATTGTATTTTGACTGATTTGAGGAAGTTCTCTACCCCACATTTTTTCTGCTTGCTCAAATCCTTTTTTCATACCTTCAAGACCTTTTTTCAATTTTTCAACATCGTCGCCACCGCCTTTAATAACAAAATCCGCGATGCGATTGGCTGTATTTTCCACTCCAAAAAAACCATCTTCACTTACAAGTTGTTGAAGTTCATCTGTATTCATATCAAGTGGATTTTTGCCACTGTAGCCTAAGGATGCAAAATCAATATTTGTAAGTATAGATTTCGCAGTATTTAAATTGGCACCATTTAAAAGACTATCTAGTCCAGTTTGGGCATTGCTCGAACCTATTACAGCATTCATTGTTTGCTGTTGAAACTGAACTAGGTAAATTTGTGTAATGCCCTTTCCACCAAGTGCATTTAATTTTTCAAGGGTATTTTTATCTACATCCTTGCTAGAATTAGCACTTTGAACATTTTTGTCTTTTGTGTTTTCCTTAGCATCATCTGCCTTCTTATTGCTAACTTGTGTTTGTGCCATGCTAGCGATATTTGAAAAAGTATTCACTTGCATATTTGCTCCTTTGTGTGAGGCTTTAATTTATATCGACTTTTGACTTAAAAAATTTATAAGGACATTAAATTCCTTATTTTCAAAGGAATTTAATGTTTTATTGTAGATAATAAGCAATTTGCTCTTTATTGAGAATGCGGATAAGATTGCTAGTACCTTCTACTCCTGTTGGAAAGCCTGCAGTTAGAAGATAGCATTTGTCTTCATCCATAAAACCTTTTTCAACACTTGATCTTACAGAGTCTTTTAATAATTCTGTAAGTTCATTACTTTTGTTAACCAAGATTGCAGGATTAACTCCCCAAACTATACTTAAAGAGTTTAAGGTTTTTTCAGAATGCCCTACTGCTATGATTTCTATATTTGGGCGATATCTTGCAATCTTAATAGCAGATTTTCCGCTACTTGTTAAAGAAAAAATAGCATCAGAGTTAAGATCTGTTGCAAGATGAGCTGAAGAACGCATGATTTTATCTGTATTGTCTAAATCATTAAAATCATTAAATTTGTTATATGGATAGCGTTTTTCTGTTTCTATTATAGTTTGGCACATTATATCAACAGCGTTTGCAGGATCTATACCAACGGCGCTTTCTTCACTTAGCATTACTGCATCTGTTCCATCTAAAACAGCATTTGCAACATCTGAAATTTCAGCTCTTGTGGCGGTTTTGCTTTTGGCTAATGAAAAAAGCATCTGAGTCGCAGTAATAACAGGCTTAGAGGCATTGTTTGCTTTTTGTATAATTTCTTTTTGGATATTAGGAACTTTATAATAAGGTACCTCAATACCTAAGTCTCCTCTTGCAACCATTATACCATCGCTAGATTTAATAATCTCATCAATATTTTCTACTGCATCAAATTTTTCAATTTTTGCAAAAATAGATATTTTTGCGTTATTTTGTGTTAAAATTTCACGAACTTCATCAATATCGTGCGCATTTTGTACGAAAGATATTGCTAAAAAATCTACTTCATTTTTTATACCCCAAAGTAAATCATTTTTATCTTTTTGTGTAATAACATCAATATTGATTTTAGTATTCGGAAAATTAATACCTTTATTTGAGTTTAAAAAACCATCATTTTCTATAATGGTTTCAATTTTTTGATTATCTATATTTAGTACTTTAGCACGAATTGATCCATCATACAGATAAATATATTCATCAATTTTTAACATATCTAAAATGGATTTTTGATTGATACTGATTTTATAATGATTTTGAGCAATCTTCTCCCCTAAAATTGTTTCACGATAAAAATCAAGTCTATCACCCTTTTTTAATTCAAATGGTTCTTTAAGTTCACCTGTACGAATTTTAGGACCACTAATGTCTTGTAAAATTCCAATACGAGTATGCAATTCTTTAGCTACTCTTCTTATGGTATCTAAGTTTTTTTTATGATACTCATGTGTTCCATGAGAAAAGTTTAAACGGAAAACATTTACACCATTGATAATCATTTGGCGTAGAATTTCTTCCTTTTCACTTGCTGGACCTACTGTGGCTACAATTTTTGTTTTTTTAAGCATGGTAAACTCCTTTTGAAATTATTGTAGCTAAAAATAGAAACAAAATGATTACAATAATTCTGAAGAAAATTTATCTTCGTTAAATTCCATTCCTAGGTAATTACATACAAGCTTTGCATCTCTTTCAGCATTTCCTAGACAACTTGTTGCTCCAGGACTTGGAGTCATATTGAAAATAATACCAGGGGTTTCTGTGATGCTTGCTTCACCTAGCATTAATTCTCCTTTAGTTTTATCAATAACTTGCGGTCTTACGCCTCCAAAACCTTTCGCATAATAAATATCGCTTGCTTTAAGACTTGGGACTATTTTTTTGGCATCTTTAACAAATAAGCTTTTATCAACAAAAGGTAGTTCAAAAAGATAATTATAAAAGATGTAATTTCTAATTGTTGCATCTTTAAACATATTAAAAGTTACTTTTAAAACAGTTTTATCAAGTTTTAGTGCTTCAAAAAATTCTGGAACTGATTTTAGACCATGATAACGTTCTAGTTTTGGAATAACAAGTGCGGTAGGTCCAAAGCGGGTGTTCATATCAGCAAGCAAATCAGGATCTCCATGAAGAGCTGCAAATGGAAGTTTAGGATTTTGCACCATATAAACCTTACCATTTAAAAGTTTTTGTTTGGTTAAATAAAAACTTCCTGCAACAGGCCAACAAGACTTATCCATACCTAAGTTCATTTTATGTGCTAAATATAAAGAGTGCGCTCCAGCATTGACAACTACGCTTTTGGCATGGTATTCTTGATGATTTGAGGTTTTTAATATAAAAATATCATCCTTTTTTTCTATGTGAATAATTTCTTGATTAAAGGCAACGAAAGTATTTTTATTTTGTTTTTGGGCTTGTTCTATTAGATTTATACTCATTTTCCCAAAATCTACAGTTGTAAAAACCTCGCCGCTTTCAACACCCATGGCGCAGATATTTTCAGGTCTATCTTGATTGCAATCTTCTCCTAAAACAACCTTGGGTTCAATTTGTTTGATTTTTGCTTTATCGAAAAATTTTATATAAGGATAAAGTTCTTTAAATTCTTCATAGCGTTTTTTCATATAATCACATTCTATATCTCCAACAGCTAGAGCCATTTTTTGATGAGAAAACATGAAATTATTTTGCGCATTTTGCATGAGTCCATATTTAACTATCATATCAGCTGTTCTTTTTACTTTTCGCGCTTTTTCTAAAGTATAATTGGTTTCAATATCTCCACAATGAATGGTTTGAGAATTACTCGTTCCCTTAGAATTTAATGTTGCAGCTGTATTATATTTTTCTATCAAAGCAATATTTTTAATATTTGTATATCTTGCAAGCTCGTAAAATAATGCTGCTCCTGAAATTCCAGCTCCGATGACAAGCACATCAAATTCTTGTTGGCTCATTGTTTTTCCTTTTTTTATTTTAATAAACTTTTTTCTAAATAGAAGTTTAATTGAATTTGTTTTACAAAAAGTTAAATTTCATTAAGGTTTGATATCAATGAGAATTTTTGTAACATTTTTAATAAAGTAAATTGGGATTTTCTTTTATAATCTTTTTCATTCCTCGAAAGATTAAAAGTTTATCATAAATTGCGTGATCGAAATAATTTGCTAAAAATTGCCCATCTCCACCAGTGAAATAAAGCTTTTTATTTTGAGTGGCATCTTTTATCAGTAGGTAAATTCCTTTAAAAACACCATAACTTAAAGCATCCATGGTTTTTTGTGGGAATGCATCAAGACTAACTTGAGTGTTAAATTCACTTTTTAATCGTGGTGAAATATGGCTATAAATTTTTTTATAATTTGCAATACCTGGCAAGATAAAACCACCAAGATGTATAGAATTAGAAATAATATCAATTGTAATAGCACTACCTGCATCTACAACAACTCCATCTTCAATAGTATAACAAGCTGCTATGCGATCGATTCCTAATCCTTGATAAATAGTATCAAATAAAAAATAAGGTTCAAGATTGATAAAATTTTTTTGATTTTTTAAATGTTCTTTGAGATGTTCATTGACATTGATATAAAAAATTTTTTGTTCATTTTTAAATTCTAAAAACTGATCTATACTAAGAGTAAAATATTTGTTATCATCTAGGAAATTAGCATTTGAATTCCCAATATCACAGAGTAGCATAGATATTAAATCCTTTCATTTCTAGATGATTTTTTGCTTTAGAGCAAAGAGAAGCCATGCTAAAAAAATATTTGTTATTTATGTTAATTTGCTGTGCTAGATTTTCTAAAAATAAGGCATCTTTCATTAAAAATTTTGTTTTTCCTGTATACATAAAAAGAATGTTATTTTGATCTTTAGCACAAATATAACTTTTTTTTCTAGTCAACATACTTAAGTCATAGGGCTTTAAATTTAATTTTAAAGCCTTTATTGTTTGTTCTAAAATTTTTATCATAGCAAATCTAAAATTTTATCTCCGTAGTAAAATTTACCATTTCCCATGAAAGAAATTTTATCAACAGCTTCTGAAAGTTTAAATACTTGTGCATTATCTAAATTTAGATTCATTTTGATAAGATAGCCTGTTTTTTCAAAAATATATAAATAATTATTGTATATATTGCTTTTTACAAAAATAGCAAATTCAAATTTTTTTTCCGCAATTTTTCTTAAGTTATAATCAGTTTTAATAATAGTGCCATCTTTTTCTAGTATAAAAATACCATCATCGCTAAGTGCAACATCTTTTATGTCAGCGTCAAGATAAAGAGTTCTAGCAGGGCTTACAACAATGATTTTTTTAGCTGTTGCTGCTATAAGTTTATCTCCGATTACACTTAGATGGATTACATTGTTGAAAAAATTTTCTGCTGAAATAACCACATCTTTAATGATTTGAAGATTGTTTCTTGAAAGAATTAAAATTTTACCATCTAGTGTTGGATAAACGATGATATTGTCTAAAAATATAGGATTAGCGGTACGACTGTCTTGGGCTGGAGCTGAGGTTAGGGTTTGACTGAATTTAATACCCAAAGAACGATTTGCAAGAACTATAGTATTGCTTGCAAGTACAAGGGCTAAATCATCTCCATTAGAAGCTACTCCTACAACACTAGCGTCAAATTGAAAATTATAAATTTCATTATAAGAATTGTCAAAAATTTTTAAATTTCCATTATTATCTGCAGTAAAATATTCCCCATCTTGATAAGCTAGAAGCATATAATTTTTAGGAAGTTTAAACTTGTCTATGGAGATATTATTTTTTAAGATAGCTGTATTATTGTTAAGTTTTGCAGAAACTAGATTCCAATCAACGATTTTACTTTTTAAATTGCCATTATGACTTAAATCTCCATCGGTTTGTTTTGGTTCAAAATATTGTCTTTTGGTGCCACAAGCACATAGAAATATTAAACAAAATAGTGTTAAAAATATTTTTTTCATTGTGTAATGCCTTGATAATGTTTGAGATTTTTAGCTATTTGATTTAAACTTGAATTTTCTTTTATCTGAGAAAGTAAAACATTAGCTTCTTCGATTTTATTTTGCTCTAAAAGTTTGTAAGCTTCTAATAATTTATCATAATTTTTTAAAAATATCGATTTATCTCCTAAAGATAATGCGATAATATTTTTAAGTAAAGTGTTTGTTTGAGTATTACTATAAATTTGTTTTAGTTCATTTTGGAGAGCTGTATTATTAAAATCATTAATATTTTCTTTTAGTAAAAAGATAGCGTAAAGATTGGTATTTTTATTTTTAAGTTGTTCTAAAAGATTTTTATTGCTAGGATCTTGTATTAGATTGGCATAAATTTCATTTGCTTCTTTTGTTTTATAATCGTTTATTTTTGAGATTATAAAATTTCCAGCAAACCAAGCAACTAAAATTATCACAACAGCAGATATATAAAATTTATACTTGCGTATAAATCTCTCTCCTTTGATAAAATTTTCTATAAATTGTTCTTCTGTGTTAAGTTCATTTTTAACAGCTTTTAAATTATCTTTTAGTCCCAAAATTTATCCTTGAAAAAATATTTTTATTTTTGTATAGAAAAATTATGGTATTGTATCATATAAATTGCAAAATATCCTAAACAATTTAAAGCTTTTTATGATATAATTTTCAAAATTTTAACTTTTTTATTAAGGTTTAAGAAATGCAAATAGATGAGAAATTATTAAGCAAGCTTGAAAAATTAAGTGCTTTACAAATAACAAAAAACAGAAATGAAACCATTGCACAGTTAAGTGAAATTGTGAATTTTGTTGAAAAATTAAACGAACTTGATCTAGATTCCCAAGAGATTACTGTGAGTACTATAAAAGGTGGAGCTCCTTTGAGGATTGATGAGATAAGAAATAGCAATGTTATTGATGAGGTTTTGGATTGTGCTCCAAAAAAACAAGAATATTTTTTTGTTGTTCCTAAAATCATAGAATGATTAACTTAGCATTTAGTGCTTATTTGTAGAATAAATTTAAAACAAAAAAATCAGAGAGTGATTGAAATGAATTTTTATTGGTTTGATGCTTTTATTTTAGGATTTACCTTGC
Organism: Campylobacter sp. US53; assembly: GCF_004378995.1. Taxonomy (NCBI): domain Bacteria; kingdom Pseudomonadati; phylum Campylobacterota; class Epsilonproteobacteria; order Campylobacterales; family Campylobacteraceae; genus Campylobacter; species Campylobacter sp. US53. Next base: position 116,930 of record NZ_RYYH01000004.1, read on the forward strand.
TTTTAGGGCTTAAGGGTATTATCAATGGTTTGATAAAAGAAATTTTTGGGCTTTTGGGTATTATTGGTGGTGTTTTTATTGCTTCAAAATATGCAACTCAAGCAGCTGAATTTATACAAAGTACTTTTTATAAGATAGAAAATCAAAGCTTAGCTGGATTTGCTGGATTTTTGGCCATATTAATTATTTTTTGGATAGTTTGTTTATTGGTGGGTAATTTTCTTTCTAAGTTGATCAAATTAAGTGGCCTAGGTTTTTTAGATCGTATTGGTGGCTTTATATTTGGCGGAGCAAAAATCTTTTTAATTTTTGCAATTTTGGTTTTTTGTGTAGCAAGAATCGATTTTTTAAATGATAAATTAGATAATTTTGCTAAAAATAGCTATACTTTAAATTTACTTAAAGAAACTGGATCTTTTATTATGAATCAACCTTTAACAGAAAATAGTCTAGATCATGCTAGTGAAAAGTTGCAAGATATTGTAAGTGATTTAAACAATACTCAAAAAGGGGAGTGATATGCTGATAGAAAATGTGGAATATGATGTTTTACTTGAGAGATTTAAAAAAATATTAAGACAAGGCGGACTTAAATATACTAAGCAAAGAGAAGTGCTTTTAAAAACTCTTTATCACAGTGATACTCATTACACACCCGAAAGTTTATATATGGAAATCAAACAAGCTGAACCTGATTTAAATGTAGGAATTGCAACTGTTTATCGTACTTTAAATTTGCTTGAAGAAGCAGAAATGGTAACTTCCATTTCTTTTGGTTCAGCAGGTAAAAAATACGAGCTTGCCAATAAACCTCACCATGATCATATGATATGTAAAAATTGCGGAAAAATTATAGAATTTGAAAATCCTATTATAGAAAGACAGCAAGCCTTGATTGCAAAAGAACATGGTTTTAAACTTACAGGGCATTTGATGCAGCTTTATGGTGTTTGTGGTGATTGTAATAATCAAAAAGCAAAGGTAAAAATATAAATGTTTGATAATATTTTAGAGCAGCAAAGAATAGAAAAAGCTAAGGAATTAAAAAATTTAGGGATCAATCCTTATCCTCATTTTTTAGAAAAAGAAATGTCTTTAAAGACTTTTAAGGATAAATTTTCTTATATTTTAGAGCAAGTTGAAAAAAGAGATGAAAGTGTCAATGCTGTTGTTGCAGGACGTTTGAAACTTTTGCGTATAGCTGGGAAATCGATTTTTGCAAACATTGAAGATGGGGATACAAATTTACAAATTTATTTTAGTAAAGATAGCGTAGGTGAAGAACTTTATGCGATTTTGAAAAAGAATTTAGAAGTAGGTGATATTGTTTTGGTTAAAGGTTTTCCTTTTGTAACTAAAACAGGTGAGTTTAGTTTACATGCAAGTGAAGTAAAACTCGCTACAAAAGCTATTGTTCCTTTACCTGAAAAATATCATGGATTAACAGATATTGAACAAAGATATCGTAAACGTTATGTTGATATGATAATGAATGCAGAAGTTAGAAAAGATTTTTTAGTGCGTTCTAAAGTGGTGAGTTTGATTCGTCATTTTTTTGAAAATAAAGGCTTTTTAGAAGTAGAAACTCCTATGATGCATCCGATTGCAGGTGGAGCAAACGCTAAGCCTTTTGTAACTTTTCACAATTCTTTAGGCGTAGAAAGATTTTTAAGAATTGCTCCAGAACTTTATCTTAAAAGACTTGTAGTGGGTGGTTTTGAGGCAGTTTTTGAAATCAATCGTTGTTTTAGAAACGAAGGTATGGATTTAACTCATAATCCCGAATTTACAACTATAGAATTTTATTGGGCTTATCATAATTATAAAGATTTAATGGATTTAACTGAAGAACTTTTTGCTTTGCTTTTAGATAAACTTAATTTGGGAAAAACAATAGAATTTGATGGAAAAATGATAGATTTTTCTAAACCTTTTGAAAGAATAACCTATAAAGATGCACTTTGTAAATATGGTGGTTTAGATAGGGATTTAATCGAAGATAAAGAAAAAATTCTTACTAAATTAAAAGCTGATGGTTTTGAAGCGAATGAAAAGCTTGAACTTGGACATTTACAAGCTGAACTTTTTGATAATTATGCGGAAGAAAAATTGATCAATCCTACTTTTGTGATTGATTTTCCTATTTCCATAAGTCCTTTATCAAGACGTAGCGATGAGGATTCTCAGATTGCTGAGAGATTTGAGTTGTTTATTTGTGGAAGAGAATTGGCAAATGGTTTTAATGAGCTTAATGATCCTCTTGATCAATATGAGAGATTTTTAAAACAAATTGAAGCTAAAAATGCAGGCGATGAAGAGGCTTGTGAAATGGATGAAGATTTTGTAAAAGCTTTGGGTTATGGAATGCCTCCAACGGCAGGGCAGGGTATAGGCATAGATAGACTTGTTATGCTTTTGACAAATAAAAAATCTATTCGAGATGTGATATTGTTTCCTGCAATGCGTCCATTAAAATCAGAACTAAAGGAGAAAGAATGAGTTTAGAAATGTTTGATAAAGAAATTTTTGATTTGACAAACAAAGAGTTGGAGCGTCAATGTGAAGGTCTTGAAATGATAGCGAGTGAAAATTTCACTTTGCCTGAAGTAATGGAAGTTATGGGAAGTATTTTGACAAACAAATACGCAGAGGGTTATCCGGGTAAAAGATATTATGGTGGTTGTGAATTTGTTGATGAGATTGAAACTCTAGCTATTGAAAGATGTAAAAAACTTTTTAATTGTAAATTTGCTAATGTTCAGCCTAATTCAGGTTCTCAAGCTAATCAAGGTGTTTATGCGGCTTTGATTAATCCAGGTGATAAAATTTTAGGAATGGATTTAAGTCATGGTGGACATTTAACTCATGGTGCAAAAGTAAGTTCTTCAGGTAAAATGTACGAAAGTTGTTTTTACGGCGTAGAACTTGATGGAAGAATTGATTATGAAAAAGTAAGAGAAATTGCTAAAAAAGAAAAGCCAAAATTAATAGTTTGTGGAGCTAGTGCTTATGCAAGAGTGATTGATTTTGCTAAATTTAGAGAAATCGCTGATGAAGTAGGCGCCTATCTTTTTGCTGATATAGCACATATTGCAGGTCTTGTTGTAGCAGGCGAACATCCAAGTCCTTTTCCACACGCTCATGTAGTAAGCTCAACTACGCATAAAACTTTGCGTGGCCCAAGAGGTGGTATTATTATGACAAATGATGAAGAGCTTGCTAAAAAAATTAATTCTGCCATTTTTCCAGGTATTCAAGGTGGTCCTTTGATGCATGTAATTGCTGCAAAAGCAGTAGGATTTAAATTTAATCTTAGCGATGAGTGGAAAGTTTATGCAAAACAAGTAAGAACCAATGCTCAAGTTTTAGCTAATGTTTTAATGGATAGAAAATTTAAACTTGTTAGCGATGGAACGGATAATCACCTTGTTTTAATGAGTTTTTTAGATCGTGAATTTAGTGGAAAAGATGCGGATTTAGCTCTTGGAAATGCAGGTATTACTGCAAATAAAAATACCGTTCCAGGAGAGATTAGAAGTCCTTTTATCACAAGTGGATTAAGACTTGGAACTCCAGCCCTTACTGCCAGAGGTTTTAAAGAAAAAGAAATGGAAATTGTGTCAAATTATATTGCAGATATTTTAGATGATATTAATAATGAAAAATTACAAGAGAATATTAAACAAGAATTAAAAAAACTTGCAAGTAGTTTTATTATTTATGAAAGGGCTATGTTTTGATTTCACCAATGGATATGTCGCTAATTAAAATAATTGGCGATCATTATTATATAAGACGCGATAAAATTGTAAATAAAATTACACATAGAGGTCGCTTATTTTTTGATAAATTTGAAAGAGTTGATGCTCCTTTAAATTTAAATGTCATGAGAGAACACGCTGCTAAAAAAATTGTTGTCGCTCATGATTTAATAACAAAAGATAATAAAGTAGAAAATATTGTCTTTGATTATAATGGTTTTAATGCTGAAAGATTTTATCACCGTGCACAACTTATTTTAAGAGAGGAAGGTTTTATAAATTTCACAGCCTATAAGACTAAAACTCCAGGACATTTACATCTTTATATTCATAAAGGACACACGGCGTTAAACGAAGGTTATTCTTTAGCGTCTAAACTTTCAATGATGTTTGCAAGTAAAATGCCAGTAGAATGGAAGGCGTTTCCTAGCATGGATGTACCTAGGGAATTTAATATTTTAATATTGCCTTATGAGGTTTATCAAAAAGAACGAGGAAGTTCTTGGTCTAAGCATATGTAAGAAAGGACAAATTATGGAAAATCAAAAAAATGAATTTGATGATATTATTTTAGAAAAAAGTAATAAAAGTGAAAAAGTAAAAAAAATTCTTTTACGAGTTATTGCTTTAGTTATTTTGTTTTTAGCTATTATGATAGTTATGAAGCTTATTAATGGTAGTGGTGATGAAAATACGCAAAATCAAAGTGTATTGCCAAGTGAACCTATAGCAACTCAAGACAATAACAATGATACTTCTTTTGAAAGTATGCCAATTACAGATAATACTTCAGCAGAAGATCAATTTGAGGCATTAAGAAAACAATTTCAAGATGAACAAAATACAACAACCTCTAGTTCAAATAACAATGATACTGCAAATTTTGCTATGCCTGATCAAGAAGTTCCAGCAGAACCAACAGCAACTGCTTCAGAAAATACTACTCCGCAAGCAAGTGCTCCCAAACAAGAAGTAAAACAAACTGCAAAACCTAAAGAAGAAGCAAAAAAACAAACAGCTGTCAAAAAAGAAAAAGAAAGTGCAAAACAAACCCCTAAAAAAGAACAAAATGCAAATGATTTATTTAAAAATGTTGATGCTAAACCTGTACATCCAAGTGGTTTAGCATCGGGTATTTATGTGCAAATTTTCTCAGTAAGTAATTTGGATCAAAAATCAAAAGAACTTGCTTCTGTAAAACAAAAAGGTTATGATTATAAACTTTATAAAACTACAGTTGGAGGTAAAGAAATTACCAAGGTTTTAATAGGACCATTTGAAAAGGCAGATATTGCAGCAGAACTTGCTAAAATCCGTAAGGATATTGCAAAAGATGCTTTTTCTTTTACTTTAAAATGAAATTTTTAGCAGTTATAGGCGATCCTATTTCTCACTCTAAATCGCCTAGAATGCATAATAATGCTATTAAAGCCTTAGGGCTTGATAGCATTTATACACGCTATCATTTAAGAAATGCTAACTGTTTAAGAGAAGATTTTTTTAAATTAGGACTTAGTGGAGCTAATATTACTTTGCCTTTTAAGGAAAAAGCTTTAGATATTGCTGATGTGAAGGATGATTTTGCTAGAAATATTGGCTCTGCAAATACTTTATGCTTAAAAGAAAATAAAATTTACGCTTATAATACTGATGCTTTAGGTTTTTTAGAAGCTATTAAGGATTTTGATAATATAAAAAAAGCTTTGATTTTGGGTGCTGGAGGTACAGCTTTGGCGCTTGCTTATGCATTAAAACAAAAAGGCGTAGAAGTGTATATAGCTAATCGTAGTAAAGAAAGATTTAAAGATTTTTTAGCTTATCCAACTTATCTTTATAAAAACTTGCAAGATTTTGACTTTGATTTGGTTGTAAATTCAACTTCTGCTGGATTAAAAGATGAAAATTTACCTTGTGATAGAGAGCTTTTAGATAGAATTTTACTTAAAGCTAAATTTGCTTTTGAGGTAATTTATGGCAGAGAAACACCTTTTTATAGATTGTGTAAAGAGTATCATTTAAAAATTAAAGATGGACTTGATATGCTTTTATGGCAAGGAGTTTTTGCTTTTGAACTTTTTTTTGAAATACGAGATAAAAGAGAGATGATAAAAAATGCAATGCAACAGGCATTGATTTTAAAGTAGAATGATAGTTATTTTTTTGCATAAGAAAAACTTATTTTTTGTGTGAGAAAGTTTAATTTTCTCACAAGTTTTATTATTCAAATATTTCTACCCCATCTTGATTTTTACTTTGATTATTTTGATTTGTTGAAGATGGATTTGTAGGAATATTTTGTGTAGGCGTGTTTTCAATTGTATTATTTTGATTAGAATTTGCTTGAGGTAAGCTTTCTTCAAAGGTAGCATCGCCATCAAAACTATTAAAACCACTGTTTGTATTAGGTATAGTTTTGCCTATGTCTGTTGCTTTTGGTAGATTGTTATAAAGTGTATTTAATGTATTTTTATAAAAAGCTAAAAAACTTTTATCAATTTCAAAAGCAGGTTGCTCTAAACCTTTATTGAGTTGAGTTGGTACAGTGGAGATAGTAGTTTTAAACATATTAACCCCATCATCATTTTTAATAGGATAGTTAAGCGCAACTAAAGAATCCAGTTTGGTGCTGCTTGAAAGATTGGTTGAATTTTGTGGATTGTGTGCATCTATAAAATCTATTTTACTTTTAAAATTTATACCTAAATTGGATTTTACATAATCTCCACTCATAAAATTGCTTGTTTTTTGTGCATTTTTTTCTTCTGTATAAATACTGATTGAACTTTTAAGAGTGTAGTCTGGATTAGTAGTAACTATTTTATAGCCTTTTAGTTGAGCGATGGTTTTGATCTGCTCTTCTAAATTTTGTTTTAAAAGATCAATTTCTTTTTCTATGCGAATTTTAAGCACTGAATTTTCAAAATAATCAGAATAATTGTTATTTTGTTCTATATTAATAGGCTCAAGAGCAATGCTTACTCCAGAATCAATAGGTTCAACCTTTGTTGGAACTTGGGGTTTAAAATTTGGCATAGAAACATTGACAAAATTACTACTTGTACCCCCACAAGCTGCTAAAATTAACATACTACTAGCAAGTAAAATATATTTTTTCATTTTTTACCTTTATTTAATGTGTTTGTGTTAATTATAGCAAGTTAAAGTTTTTTTGTTATATTTTTATAAAAGAAAATTAGGAAAGATATATGGAATTTTGGCAGCATATTTATTCAAATTTTAATGTTATAGCTTTTAGCATCTTTGGTTTAAAGGTGCATTGGTATGGCATTATGTATGTTATAGCTTTGCTTTTGGCTTTGCTTTTGGCTAAATTTTTTGTAAGAAAATTTCAACTAGACATTAATGAAAAACATTTGGATAGTTATTTTATATGGGTTGAAATAGGGGTTATTTTAGGTGCAAGGCTTGGATATATTTTGATTTATGATGCAAATACTATGTATTATATTACTCATCCTTGGCAAATTTTTAATCCTTATATTAATGGTGAATTTGTAGGTATTCGAGGTATGAGTTATCATGGAGCAATTATAGGATTTTTGATAGCTACTTTATTGTTTTGTAAAAAATATAAAACAAATCCTTGGATTTTTCTTGATTTGGTTGCTTTAAGTGTTCCATTGGCTTATGTTTTTGGTCGTATAGGAAATTTTTTAAATCAAGAGCTTTTTGGTCGCATTACAAATGTGCCTTGGGGAATTTATGTTGATGGAGTATTGCGCCATCCATCGCAACTTTATGAAGCATTTTTAGAAGGTATTGTTGTTTTTATTATAGTTTATTTCGCAAGATTTAAGCAAAGTTTTCAAGGGGAATTGATTCTTGTGTATGCTGGTGCTTATTCATTGGCAAGATTTATATGTGAATTTTATCGCGAGCCTGATTTTGGTATAGGTTTTGTTTTATGGGGTATGAGTATGGGACAAATTTTAAGTTTTATAATGTTTATAACAGCTTTGTTAGTTTATATTTGTATAAAGTTTAAAAAAGTAAATATTTAATCTATCTTAAAGACTTTTGTAATATAATGAAATGGATTTTTTTTAATTTCTTTTTACAAAGGAGTAAAGATGCGTGAGCTTATCGAAGGTTATTTGGGTAAGAGCATTGAGGGCAAAAAAAGTAAAATGCCTGCGAAATTAGACTTTATCCAAAGTGCCTCAGGGCTTTTTTTAGGTCTTTTTATGTGGGTGCATATGCTTTTTGTTTCTACAATTTTAGTCAGTGAGGATTTTTTTAATTCTGTGGTACATTTTTTAGAATTAAAATTTGTTTACGATAATCCTGTTATGAGTTATCTTACTTCATTTTTAGCCGCCTGTGTTTTAGTGGTTTTTTTCGTTCATGCTTTACTTGCAATGAGAAAATTTCCTATTAATTACCGTCAGTATCAAATACTAAGAACACACAGTAAAAAAATGAATCACAGCGATACTTCGTTATGGTGGGTTCAAGCTTTTACAGGTTTTATTATGTTTTTCTTAGGTTCTGCTCATCTTATTTTTATTGTAACCAATGCAGATAAAATTAGTGGTGATATGTCAGGAGATAGGGTTGTAAGTCATTTTATGTGGCTTTTTTATGCTGTTCTTTTAGTCTGTGTTGAACTTCATGGAAGTATAGGGCTTTATAGACTTTGTGTTAAATGGGGTTGGTTTGAAGGAAAAAATGTAAAAGAAAGTCGCAAAAAGCTTAAAACTGCTAAATGGATAATCAGTATTTTCTTCCTAGTTTTAGGTGTGTTAAGTCTTGCAGCATTTATAAAAATAGGTTATAAAAACTACCAAAATCAAACCCAAACTACTGCGATGATAAAAAACTACAATGGAGCAAATTATGAATATACAATATAGTGATGCTTTAGTAATAGGCGGAGGATTAGCAGGTCTTAGAGCGGCTATTGAAGTAGCAAAGAGTGGCCAAAGTGTAACACTTTTAAGTATTTGTCCAGTGAAGCGTTCTCACTCTGCAGCGGTGCAAGGAGGTATGCAGGCAAGTTTAGCAAATGGGGCAAAAGGTGAGGGTGATAATGAAGATCTTCACTTTGCAGATACAGTAAAAGGAAGTGATTGGGGCTGTGATCAAGAAGTAGCAAGAATGTTTGCTCAAACTGCGCCAAAAGCAGTGCGTGAGCTTGCGGCTTGGGGTGTGCCTTGGACTAGAGTTACTAAAGGTCCAAGAACTGTTGTAATCAATGCACAAAAAACTGTGATTGAAGAAAAAGAAGAAGCGCACGGGCTTATTAATGCTAGAGATTTTGGTGGAACTAAAAAATGGAGAACTTGCTATATCGCAGATGCAACAGGGCATTGTATGCTTTATGGTGTAGCAAATGAAGCTATTAAACATCAAGTAAAAATTATTGATAGAATGGAAGCAGTAAGAATTATCCATGATGGTAAAAAATGCTTAGGTGTGATCGCTAGAGATTTAACTAATGGACAACTCATTGCTTATATTGCAAGAGGAACCATGATAGCAACAGGGGGCTATGGTAGAATTTATAAACAAACTACAAATGCGGTAATTTGTGAAGGAACAGGTGCAGCCATCGCTCTTGAAACAGGGCTTTGCAGACTTTCAAATATGGAAGCAGTGCAATTTCATCCAACTCCTATTGTGCCAAGCGGTATTTTGCTTACTGAGGGCTGTCGTGGTGATGGTGGAATTTTACGCGATGTGGATGGATATCGTTTTATGCCTGATTATGAACCAGAGAAAAAAGAACTTGCAAGCCGTGATGTGGTAAGTCGTAGAATGATGGAACATATTCGTAAAGGCAAAGGTGTAAAAAGCCCTTATGGGGATCATTTATGGCTTGATATTTCTATACTTGGAAGAGCTCATGTGGAAAAAAATCTCCGCGATGTACAAGATATTTGTAAAACTTTTAATGGTATTGATCCAGCAGATGAAGGTCCAAAAGGTTGGGCTCCAGTTCTTCCGATGCAGCATTATTCTATGGGTGGAATTAGAACTAAACCAACAGGTGAAAGTCAATGGCTAGAAGGACTTTTTGCTTGTGGGGAAGCAGCTTGTTGGGATATGCACGGCTTTAATCGTTTGGGTGGAAATTCATGTGCTGAAACTGTTGTAGCAGGTATGATAGTGGGAGATTATTTTGCAGATTATTGTAAAAATAATGGTGAAGTAATTGATACAAATGTAGTAAAAGACTTCTTAACTAAAGAGTATCAATATTTAAAATCTTTAGTAGATAAAGAAGGTCAATATAATGTTTTTGAAATCAAAAACAGAATGAAAGAAATCATGTGGGATAAGGTGGCCATCTTTAGAACAGGTGAAGGTTTGAAAGAAGCAGTAGATGAACTTGAAAAACTTTATAAAGATTCTCAAGATGTTAAAGTACATTGTAAAGAACTTGATTGTGCAAATCCAGAGCTTGAAGAAGCGTATAGAGTGCCAAGAATGTTAAAAATAGCACTTTGCGTAGCTTATGGAGCGCTTTTAAGAACAGAAAGTCGTGGGGCGCATTATAGAGAAGATTATCCAAAAAGAGATGATTTAAATTGGATGAAAAGAACCAATACTTTTTGGGTAGAAGGCGAAACCTTGCCACGCATAGAATATGAAGAGCTTGATATTATGAAAATGGAAATTCCACCAGCATTCCGTGGATATGGAGCTAAAGGAAATATTATAGAAAATCCTTTAAGTGAAAAACGCCAAGCTGAAGTGGATGCAATACGTGAAAAAATGGAAGCTGAAGGCAAAGGTCGTTATGAAATTCAAAACGCTTTAATGCCTTATGAATTACAAGCTAAATATAAAACACCAAACCAAAGAATAGGAGTTGATTATGAGTAGAAAATTGACAATAAAGGCATTTAAATATAATCCTTTAAGCAAAATTTCTAAACCACATTTTGTGACTTATGAGCTTGAAGAAACTCCTTTTATGACGGTTTTTGTATGTTTGACTTTAATCCGTGAAAAAATGGATGCGGATCTGAGTTTTGACTTTGTTTGTCGTGCAGGGATTTGCGGATCTTGTGCAATGATGATTAATGGAGTGCCAAAACTTGCTTGTAAAACTTTGACTAAAGATTATCCTGATGGAGTGATAGAGCTTATGCCTATGCCTGCATTTAGACACATTAAAGATTTAAGCGTGAATACAGGCGAGTGGTTTGAAGACATGTGTAAACGTGTTGAAAGCTGGGTGCATAATGAAAAAGAAACTGATATTTCTAAACTTGAAGAACGTATTGAGCCAGAAGTTGCGGATGAAACTTTTGAACTTGATCGTTGTATAGAGTGTGGAATTTGTGTAGCTTCTTGTGCAACTAAACTTATGCGCCCAAATTTCATAGCTGCTACAGGGCTTTTAAGAACAGCTAGATATTTACAAGATCCGCATGACCATAGAAGTGTGGAAGATTTTTATGAATTAGTAGGCGATGATGATGGTGTTTTTGGTTGTATGTCGTTGCTTGCTTGTGAAGATAATTGCCCTAAAGAATTACCTTTGCAAAGTAAAATTGCTTATATGAGAAGACAACTTGTCGCTCAAAGAAATAAATAAATCTTTCCCCTTTTTAAGGGGAAGATTATGAAAGAATTATTCCAAAAAATTTGGCAAAATGAACTCCAATTTTTAAATTTTGATGCTAAATTTCAAGATAAAAGCAAACTTGATACAGCCGAGTGTGCGATTATTTTAAGTGTCAATAAAGACAATTATGAAAGATATTTTCTCTTAAAAGAATTTCAAGAGCTTTGCAAAAAAATTGATTTAAGAGTGGATATTTTTAGTATACAAAATGCTCAAATTTGTATTTTAAATCTTTTTAAATCAGGTTTTATTCCAAAGCAAGATTTGCTTAAGGCTCTAAAAATTTTAGAAAAAATTTCAAAAAATACCGAAATGCTTGATTTTATTTCACAAGAAAAAGTTCAAAGTATAGATCAAAAAGCTTTATTTCAAAATGATTTTAAAGAATTAAACACCATTAATTTAGAGCTTCAAAAGCTAAGTTTTGATGAAAATTTAAAATCAAGACTTCAAAAAACTTTGGAAAAATTTCAAAATTTAGAGTTTAATATAGCCATCACTGGCGTGATGAATGCAGGAAAATCAAGTCTTTTAAATGCTCTTTTAAAAGAAGATTTTTTGGGGGTTTCAAACATACCTGAAACAGCTAATTTAACAGTATTAAGCTATGGCAAGAGTGAAGAAGCAAAGATATATTTTTGGGATAAAAAAGAATGGCAAAATATACTTGAAAGTTCGCACTTTAATGCAGATTTAAAAGAATTTATCGACAAGCTGGATAAGGGTGTAAATATAGAGGATTTTATCAAAGATAAACCTTTAATACAAAATATCGCACTTTGTGAGCTTAAAAATTTCAGTTCAGCTAAAAATAAAATTTCAGCTTTAATTAAAAAAATAGAAATTAAAAGTCATTTAGATTTTTTAAAAAATAATATTTCCATAGTTGATACTCCAGGACTTGATGATGTTGTAGTTCAAAGAGAAATTGTTACAAATGAGTATCTTAAAGAAAGTGATTTTTTAATTCATTTAATGAATGCTTCTCAAAGCTTAACTCAAAAAGATGCAGACTTTTTGGTGCATTGTCTTTTAAACTCAAGGCTGAGTAAGTTTTTAATTGTTTTAACTAAAGCGGATTTGTTAAGCAAAAAGGATTTAGAAGAAGTCATTGTTTACACCAAGGAAAGCTTAAAATCAAGACTTGTGGATTTAGATGAAAATTTAGTGGAAAAGATTGATTTTTTATGTGTGAGCGCTAAAATGGCAAGTGATTTTTATAAAGGTTTAGCATCTAATGAAAGCTTGCAAAAAAGTGGTATGCAAGAAGTTGAAAACTATCTTTTTAACGAGCTTTATGCAGGAGAAAAAAGTAAGATTGCCTTAAGAGCTTACAAAAAAGAATTGCATTTAGAGCTTAAAAATATTCTAAGCGACTATGAAATGCAAAATCGTCTTATTAAGGAGAATAAACAAGGTGTAAGTGAAGAAAATCAAAAGCTTTTACTTGAACTTCAAAAGCAAAACACCTTATTAAAAGAAGCACAAGATGAAATTTCAAATTCCATTGCAAAACTTAAAAATATAGATAGTGGCATAGATAATCTTGTTTTACTTTTGGCTAAAAAATTAAAAGAACGCTTGATAGATGAGTTTAAATATTTGAAAAATAATGCACAAAAGCTTAATCTTTCTCGTATTTTAAATATAGTTGATATTACCACAAAAGATGGGATTAATGATATTTTAAGAGAAATTAAATTTGAAAATATTAAAAAAATCGAGGAGCTTAAAACAAATTTATCTTTAAAATATAATTTTTTAAAAGATGATTTTGACAATGGTTTTGAAGGTTTTAAAGATGGAATTTCAAAAAATATAGATAGTATTTTTCAAAGCGAAAAATTTGCACTTTTAAGATTGAAAATTGAAAAATTAAGCAATCTAAAATCAGATTTATATGAGCTTGAAACGAATTTAGATACGGTTATTTTTGATACTTTTAAAGAATTTAAAATGAGCGAAATTTTAAACTCTTTAAATATCAATGGAGCATTTTTTGAGTTTTTAAATGATAAATTAAAACATTATGAAAAAAATCAAAAATCAAAATTAGAAAGTCTTGAAAAAGTTTTACAGAGTCTGAAAAATCAAGATGCTAATATTTTAAATTCTTTTGAAGAAAATTTAGAAAAAATTGAAAAATTAAAACAACTTGAAATGGGGCTTTTAAATGCAGATTAATCTTTTAAATGATTTTATAAAAGCCTATGAAAATACTTATAGTGTGAGTTTTGATGATAGTTTTAAAGGGTGTATTCAAGAGCTTTGTAAGGAACTTAATGAGCCTTTTATGCACGCAAGTTATGCTTTAGAAAATGAATTAAAAGAACTTGTGTTTTCTTTGGATAAGAATGTTAATATCGCTATTATAGGGCAGTTTTCAAGTGGTAAATCAAGTTTGCTAAATTTGATCTTAGGGTGTGATTGTTTGCCTACGGGTGTTGTTCCTGTTACTTTTAAACCTACTTTTTTACGCTATGCAAAAGAATATTTTTTAAGAGTAGAATTTGAAGATGGAAGTGATATTATCACAAATATAGAAAAATTAGCCTTTTATACGGATCAAAGAAATGAAGTAAAACAAGCAAAAAGTTTGCATATTTTTGCACCTATTCCTTTACTTGAAAAAATTACTCTTGTAGATACTCCAGGTTTAAATGCAAATGAAAATGATACTTTAACAACTCTTGATGAGCTTAAAAATATTCATGGGGCGATTTGGTTAAGTTTGATTGATAATGCAGGTAAAAAAAGTGAAGAAGATGCCATAAAAGCAAATTTGGAACTTTTAGGAGAAAATAGCATTTGTGTATTAAATCAAAAAGATAAATTAAGCACAGAAGAACTAGATAATGTTTTAAATTATGCAAAAAGTGTATTTTTAAAATATTTTGATGAGCTTATTGCCATTTCTTGCAAAGAAGCTAAAGATGAGCAAAGCTATGAAAAATCTAATTTTCAATCTTTGCTTGATTTTTTAACTCAGCTAGATACAACAGCTTTAAAAGAAAAATTTGTTAAAAGAAAAATTTTAAATTTATGCGAAATTTTAGAAGATGAAAATCAACTTTTTGTAGGTATTTTTGATCGTTTATTAAATCAATTTCAAAATTATGAAAAGCATTTACTTTTAGCGTATGAAAATTTTTTAAAAGAGATTGAAATTTTAAATCATCAGATTTTAGAACAGCTTAAAAGCATTAGCGAAAGAATTTCTAGTGAAATTTTTGCAAGTGTTAAGGAAAAAGATGCTTATTTTTACAAAGAAAACAAAGGATTTTTAAAGAAAGATTTATATACAAGATATGATTATAAAGCGCCTTATATTTCAAGTGACGATGCTTTTTTGGCGATGTTTTATAATAGTGATGTGATGAGTAAAGAGTTTAAAAAAATCAAAAATGAACTTTATAAATCTTTTGAAGAAATCAAGATGAAATTAAAAGACTTTATAAACATACTTGAAAGAGAAATTTTGCTGTTTAAAGCAGAATTTTCAAACATACAAAAAGATCACATTTTCCAAAGTGATAAAAATTTTAGCGAATTAAGAGCTTTTTGTAATGCAAGCGATGAGTACTTTTTGAAAGATTTTAAAGAACTTTTATTTAAAAGCATTTTAGAGCTTGATTTATTTTTTGAAAAATTAAATCTTAAGGCTTTTACAAATTATGAAAATGCTACGAAACTAAGCCTTGCATTTTTTAGTCGTAAAATCAATGAAAGTCGTGTTCTTTATGAGCTTGATAGTTCTGAATTCGTACTTTTTTATCCTAAAAAAAGCGAAATTTATGAAAGAGTTTTAAATGAATTAAATGTTTATGAGTTTGAAACTTTGCTTATTAATAAGCCTATTTTGACAAAAATTGCAAAAAATTTCTTAGAACAAAGTCAAAATTTAATCCAAGAAAAAAATAAATTTTTAGATCTTAAAAAAGCAGAACTTCAAAAAAGAAGAGCACAGATTTTAAATGTTAGAGAAAATATAAAGGAAGATTAATGAGAATATTTTTAGCTTTATTTTTATTTTTTAATTCATTATTTGCATTAAGTGAATTAGAAGAGGGTTTAAAACTTTACGAGGCAAATAAATTTGATAAAGCTTATGAAATTTTTAAGAATCTTTGTGAAAAAGATATTTCTAAAGCTTGTTTTTCTTTAGCTTTTATGCATGAAAGTGCTAAGGGTGTGAGTAAGGATTTAAATCAAGCTTATAAATTTTATGATAAAGCTTGTAAATTGGGTTTAGCAAATGCGTGTTCTAATATGGCTTTGCTTTTGCAAAATCAAGGTTATAAAAATGAAACTCTTTTGGCTTTTAATAAAGCTTGCACTTTAGGAGAATCGTTAAGTTGTAATAACATAGCTTTATTTTATGAAAAAGAAAAAGATGGACAAATGGCCTCAAGTTTTTATAAAAGATCTTGTGACTTAAAAAATGCAAGAGCTTGTTATCAGTTAGGATCTTTATATGATAAAGGAGAACTTGTTAAAGCAAGTGTAAAATCTGCTCTTGCTTTTTATTCTAAATCTTGCACTTTAGGTTTTGGTGAGGCTTGTTATTTGCTAGGACGCTATAATCAACTAGAAAAACAAGATCTAATAAAGGCAAAAAGATATTTTGGTATGGCTTGTGATCAAAAACATCAAGAAGCTTGCGCAGCTTATAAAGAACTTAATTCTAAAGATATAGAGCTTTATTAAAAGTTCTATTTTTATTACTTTCAAAGATATTCTTAAATAAAATTAAGAATAACACAAAATTTATCGCTTTTTAAAGTTAAATTTATATCAATAGGAATAATATAGTCTTGTTTAAGTTATTATCAAGGAGAAGTAATGCAAGACAATATTATTGATCGCAGAAGCTTTTTTAAACTAGGGCTTTTAGGTGGTTCTGTAGTAGCAGCTAGTACTATAGGTGGCGGTGCTGTTTTAAAGGCAACAGAACTTACGCATTCGCATCAAGCTTCACAAGGAAATTCAAGTAAAATTAGAGGTAGAATGTTTTTTCAAACTCAAACTGAATTTGATACCTTAAGTGCAGCCTGTGAAAGAATTTATCCTAAAGATGAACAAGGAGAAGGAGCTATAGGTTTAGGTGTGCCTTATTTTATCGATAATCAGTTAGCTAGTGCTTATGGTTATAATGATAGAGAATATATGCAGGGGCCTTTCATGGAGGGTAAAGCTGAACAAGGTTATCAAACCCCTATGCAACGCAAAGATATTTTTTTAGAAGGCGTGTATGCTCTTGAAGAAAATGCTAAAAAGCGTTATAAAAAATCTTTTTCTTTGCTTAAAGGTGGAGATCAGGATAAAATTTTAAGCGATTTTGAAAAAGGAAAAATTCAAACTACAGGTTTTAAATCTTCTTATTTTTTCACACTTTTAAGAGATATGACAGTAGCTGGAGTTTTAGCTGATCCAATTTATGGCGGAAATGATAATAAAAACGGTTGGAGAATGATGCAATATCCAGGCGCACAAATGAGCTATGTGGATAAAATTGCAAGTGATGAATTTTTTAACATTGAACCTATGGGTTTAGCAGATATGGAGAGTTAAAATGTCTGAAGTATTAAAAAAAGTAGATGTAGTAACAGTTGGAGCAGGATGGACTGGAGGTATAGTGGCTGCAGAGCTTACCAAAGCAGGTTTGAATGTGCTTAGTTTAGAACGCGGACATATGCAAAGTACTGAAAATTTTAATTTTATCCATGATGAGTGGAGATACGGGATTAATTATGGTTTGATGCAAGATTGCTCAAAAGACACTGTGACTTTTCGTCATGACCCTAGTAGTTTAGCCTTGCCTTATCGTAAAATGGGTTCGTTTTTATTAGGTAATAATGTTGGTGGTGCAGGGGTGCATTGGAATGGTTGGACTTTTAGGTTTATGCCTTATGACTTTGAAATTCAAACCCTAAGCAAACAAAGATATGGTAATAAATTAGGCAATGATTATACCTTGCAAGATTGGGGTGTGACTTATAAGGATATGGAGCCTTATTATGATAAATTTGAAAAAACCTGTGGGGTATCAGGTGAGCCAAATCCTTTAGCAGAAAAAATGGGGGCTTTTAGATCTAGTCCTTATCCACAAGAACCTCTTGAAAATACTAAAATGCTTAAACGATTTGAAAGTGCAGCAAAAAGTTCAAATTTACACACTTATCGTTTGCCAGCCTCAAATTCTAAAGGTGGCTATACAAACCCTGATGGTCAAGATTTAGCTCCTTGTCAATACTGTGCGTATTGTGAGCGTTTTGGTTGTGAGTATGGTGCAAAAGCAAGTCCTTTAAACACAGTAATTCCAAAGGCTATGAGCACAGGTAAATACACCATACGCACTTATAGCAATGTAACGCAAATTCTTAAAAAAGACGGAAAAGTAACGGGGATAAAATTTGTCGATACTAGAACGATGAAAGAGTATATCCAGCCTGCTGATATAGTTGTACTTACTAGTTATATGTTTAACAATGCTAAGCTTTTAATGGTAAGCAACATAGGTGAGCAATACGATCCAAAAACAGGTAAAGGAACTTTAGGTAGAAATTATTGTTATCAAATGAACATGGGTACAACAGCTTTCTTTGATGAGCAATTTAACACCTTCATGGGTTCAGGTGCTTTAGGAACTACGAGTGATGATTTTAACGGAGATAATTTTGATCATTCTAAGGAAAAATTCCTTCATGGAGCTATGATTTATAGCGTTCAGCTTGGAACTCGCCCTATACAATCAGCCCCACTTCCAGCAGGAGCTCCAACTTGGGGTGCCGAATTTAAGAAAGCATTAAACTATAATTTCACAAGAGCTATTACAGTAGGAGGACAAGGTGCTTCTTTGCCTCATAAGAATAATTATTTAAGTCTTGATCCAACTTATAAAGATGCTTTTGGTATGCCACTTTTACGCTTAACTTATAATTTCACCGATCAAGATAGAGCTTTGCATAAATTTATCACAGATAAAACAGCTGAGGTAGCAAAAAGAATGCAAGGAGTAAAATCAATCAAAAAAGGTGCTTATCTTAAGGATTATAGCGTTGTGCCTTATCAATCTACTCATAACACAGGTGGAACAACCATGGGCGCAGATAGAGAAACTAGTGTGGTTAATACTTATTTACAACACTGGGATGCGGATAATCTTTTTGTTGTAGGAGCAGGAAATTTCCAACATAATAGTGGATATAATCCAACTGATACTGTGGGAGCTTTGGCTTATCGCTGTGCTGAAGGTATTTTAAAATATCATAAAAGTGGAAAAAGCTTAGCTTGATAATAACTTGAGAGTTTTTGAAAACTCTCAAGATTATAAATTTTTAATTTTCTTCCGATATAGTATATAATATCAAGGAAGGCAAAAATGATTAATGGTGTAAATTCTTATTCAAACTACAATTATACAAAAAGGCAAATGTAGTCTGCTCTTGGAGGGTGGTATGCAAGATGATTACTTTAAGTTCTTTTAATAGATATTTTGGAAATAATCCCCTGCAGACACTTACTAAAATTAGAGATGAAAGTATTGAAAATGCAAAAATTTAAATTATAAAAAGGATAAAAAATGTTAAATATTTTACATTGCAAATTCAAGTCATCGTTTCCATAAATGTATGCCTAAGGAAGTTCATCAAATATATGATACTTTAAAGCTTATGGAACAGCAAGAAGGTACAAAAAAAGTAGAAGTCAAAAAAGAAGAGCAAAGTAATTCTACAAATACAGATAAAGCAGATAATAAAAAAGATAAATTTTTAGACATGTCCGTTTAGTTTTAAAACAAAGCTTTATTTATAAGGAAGATTGGCATAATTTTTTTTATTTAAATTAAGAATTTTAAGATGCGATATTGAATTTAATGTCGTTATTTTGCGAGTTTTGTTGATAAGTTTTGGCTATGAAATTTTTAAAATCTTTATCAAAATTTGAATTTTTATCGTTGTTTTTTGAATCTTTATCTGTTTTTTCTAAGCTATTTTCTGAATTTTTGTCATCTTTTTCTTTATTTTCTTCTTCTTTTTCTTTGGCTTCTTCGGCTTTAAGTTTTATTGCTTCAGCTCTTGCTTCAAATTCCATTTTTGAAGCATTTGCTGCAACTTTATAGTCTTGCGGGCTAGGATCAGCAGGAGCCATAGCTGCTGCTGCGATTTGTCTTGCATTGGCTATAGTTTCTTCTGGTGTGTTTCCTTTTTGCATGCTGATAGGAACTTCGCCCGCTGTAGCATACATTTGATTATCAGGGCCTCTTGTATAAGTAAAACTTGCAGCACCTGCTAAGCCGCCGCCCGCTGCTTGATGTGCAGCTTCATGAGCTTTTACATTTCTATCGATACTTTGAAGTTCGCGAACTTGAGCTACTTCTTTTTGGCTTAGCTCTACGCCATTAACCATTTGGGTTTGTTCGCCATTTTTTTCTTTATCATCTTTATTTTCACTAAGATTTTTTTCATCTTTTTGAGTGGAATCGGATTGATTTGTTTTATCAAAAGAAGGTTTGCTAGAGTAGTAATCATAAGAGTTATAACTTGAACTAATTTGCATTTATCCTCCTTTTTGTTTTTTAAATTTTAGGAATTTTAACGCATTTTGACTTAAAAATTTGATAAATTTTGTAAAATAATCATAAATACAATTTCAAAGGAATGTAATGATTTATGAAAATGATTTGATTTATATAGAGAAAGAGGAGGCTCAAGTGCCTTGGCTTAAAATTTTTACTAAAGAAATTTATAAAGAATTTAGCGATTGTCCTTTAGAGTTGCAAAAGGAACTTTTTGAAAAAATTTTACTTTGTGAAAAGGCTATGATAGAATTTTACAAACCTGAAAAAATCAATATCGCCTCTTTTGCAAATTATGTGCCAAGGGTGCATTTTCATGTTATGGCAAGATTTAAAGAAGATGCGTTTTTTCCTGAGTGTATGTGGGGAAAACAGCAAAGAGAAGCAATAAAGCTTGATTTGCCTAAATTTGAAGAATTTGTAAAATTTTTAAATAGTAAAATTTTTTAATTTTTATTAATGATTTGTTATGTTTTATCTAATAAAATTTTTATATTGAAAATTACTATAAAAAAGGAAAAAAATGAAAAAAGTTTTATTAAGTTCATTGGTTGCGGTGTCTTTGTTAAGCACAGGTTTGTTTGCTAAAGAATATACTTTAGATAAAGCACATACAGATGTAGGTTTTAAAATCAAACATTTGCAAATTAGCAATGTAAAAGGAAATTTCAAAGATTATTCTGCGGTGATTGATTTTGATCCTGTGAGTGCTGAATTTAAAAAGCTTGATGCAACTATAAAAATCGCATCTGTAAATACAGAAAATCAAACAAGAGATAATCACTTACAACAAGATGATTTTTTCAAAGCAAAAAAATATCCTGATATGACTTTTACAATGAAAAAATATGAAAAAATCGATAATGAAAAAGGTAAGATGACAGGAACTTTAACTATGGCTGGGGTTTCTAAAGATATTGTTTTGGATACTGAAATCGGCGGTGTAGCTAAAGGCAAAGATGGAAAAGAAAAAATAGGCTTTTCTTTAAATGGAAAAATCAAACGCTCTGATTTTAAATTTGCGACAAGTACTTCAACTATTACTTTAAGTGATGATATTAATTTAAATATCGAAGTTGAAGCAAACGAAAAATAATTTTTTAGTCTAAGAGTCTTGCTCTTAGACTTTGTAAATTTTTATCCAAATTTTCTTCACTTTCTTGCCAAATTAATTTAAAATCTGGTTTAAAATTTTCATTTTCTAAATTAAATTCCGTGTTTTTCAAGGTGGATTCTAAAAAAGCAAGATGATTTAAAGCTTGATTTTTATCATTAAAAATTAAAATAAAATCATTGTCTACGATGAAAATTTTTGCTCTAAAGCGTTTTAAAATTTTTGCAATTTGTTTTAAGATGAGTTTGGCATAGCTTTCTTTAGTATCTTTTAGTTCATTAAAATGAAGCAAGGCAATGATATAGTTGTTTTTTCCCTTTGTAAAGCGTGTAAGGCTTTTTTCATTAGGTAGTTTTGTTAAGATGTCAAAAAAAGCCAATTTATAAGCGTGATTTAAAAGATAAAAACAAAAAACTAAACTTGCAAATTCAAAATACCTTATTCCTGCTCCTTCTTGGAATAAAAACTGAAAATATGCAGCAAAAAATGCGATAATAAGATAATATTCTTTAGTTTTAAAAGTTTTGATAAAAATGAGTATTAAGCCGACTAAAAAAAATAAAAATCCTAATTCACTCACAGGCTTAAAAAAATCTAATGCAATAAAATGAAATTCTAAACCAGCGCTATTAAAAGTAGTATTTCTAGGTAAAATGATGCTTAAAACGCCTATAAAAATAAGGGTTGTAATTGAAGCGATATTTTTTTTACTTAAAATTAAAGCATGGTGTTTTCCAAGGCAAAATAGAGTAAAAATCATAGGTAAAAACAAAGCCACAAATAAATTAGCTTGAAAAAAACTTGTATAAAAATAAGGCAACTTAGCTCCTAATAGCACTAAAGTTAAAAAGAAAATTCTTGAATTTTTAAAGTAAAAGGATAATACAAGTGCTGAAATTTCAAAAATAAAACTCAATGATATTAAAAAATCTAATAAAAACATTTCAAATCCTTGATTTTAATAAAAGTGATAATTGTATAGAAAAAAGCTTAAAAGTGGACTTTATTTAAATTTAGCAATCTCATCTTGTATAGTTTGTTCTATATGAAGTAATTCTTCATGAGTTTTTTTACTATTTTCTAAAAGTTCATCAAATTTAAAGCCAAGCATAACAATACGATATAAATTGGGTTTATATTTTCTCCAATTATATAAAGTGCTAACATCAATGTCTAGTTCATATGCCATATCACGCTTGCTCTTTTTTGTCATTTTTTACCTTAAAAATTTAGCCTTTAAAAAATTTTACATTAAAATTTCTTTATTAAAAACACTTGAAATATTCAATCTTTTATATAAAATATATTTAATATTTCAATATTAATTAAGTTATAGTATGGAATAATTCGAGATATTTTTTAATTTTCAAGGAGTAGTTATGGATTTCAATTCGGTTCTTTTCAGTATTGGCGATAAATTGCCAAAAGATGCATGATGCTAAAAGAGAAATTTGATCGCTTAAATGAGGATAAACAAAAAGAAGTAGTAGCACAGCTTCCAATGATAAAGCTAAAAAGTCCCGCTCTAGTATTTTGGGTAGGGACTTTTTTATTTGGTGCTTTTGGAGTGGGTCGTTTTATGATAGGAGATTGGGTTTTAGGGCTTATACGCTTGGGAATTACAATTGTAGCTATGTTTTGCGGTATTTTAATGATTACATATAGTGCTTTAGGGATAATATATGGTTTGTTGTGGCTTGTTAATTGGATTTGGTGGATTGTAGATATGTTTTTAGTGGGTAAAAAATTAAGAAAACAAAATTTTGAAAAGATTGCAAATATTATATAATAATTTCGAGTTTTATGAAAAACAATCAAAAATAAGTTTGCAAAATATTTTTATCAAGTTTTTAGTAGATTTTGTTTTTGTGGCAAGTGAGGTTTAGAATTCTTAAGCAATAAAGAAAATTGCTTTTAAATATTTTGTCTGTTGCTTCAAATATTGCACAGGTTTTTTTAGAGATTACAAGTAAAATGGTGGACTTGGTACAGATGAAGAGAAACTAAAATATTATTTAGGTGAACAAAAAAGGAGGAAATTAATGAAATGTTTTAATGCGAAATTTATGTTTGTTGGAATTTTGGCAGTATTTTTGAGTGCTTGTAGTAGCGGTATTCCAAAATGTAGTGATCAAGATGTACAAAATGTTTTAACTGAGATTATTTTAGAACACAATTTTGGTAGATTTTCTGAGGTTGATCGTAAAAAGTTGAAATTTACTTATAGCGGTTTTATGAGCGATTTAACCGATAAGGAAAGTAAAACACAGTATTGTAAAGCTCAAGTAAAAGCAAATGGAAGTATTGATTCTCCCCTTACAAATGGGATGCTTGGATCGAGTATTTTGCTAGATATACTGATGATGGTATGGTATATGTAGAAATTACCAGATAACTTTTTAAGGCAAAAATGCCTTAAAAAGTTAATTTTGAGGAGACTGGATATGGACTATAATGTTTTTCTTTTAAATATACAAGATAAAATAAATCAAGAAGATTTTTTCAATTTAAAGCTTAAGTTTGAACAATTACAAAATAAAAAAGAAGCTTTATCAAATTTGGTATTTTTAAGACTTCAAGATCCTATAAAACCTTTAATTATGAGTATGATATGTGGTTTTTTAAGTTTAGGTTGGTTGGCAATCGTTAGATTTATGATAAAAGACTATGCATTAGGAATATTGCGTATAATATTATCTTTATTTCCTTGTGTGTTATTTTTGATACTAGGAATTAGCTATGAAAATGATTCTAACTTGGATATTTCTGAAATTTTTTTCGGGTTGTTTGGAATTTTTCTATTATTAGGCATTATTTGGTGGGGAGTAGATTTATTTTTAGTCTATAAAAAAATTAAAAAACAAAATTATAATAAAATTATAGAATTTATTTTTAACTATCAAAAAATTTAATTTTAAAATTAAAAATTCAAGCCTTTTTCGCTACAATTTCTTAAAAATTTTTATAAGTAAAAAATTTAAGGAAAATCATGGTTGAAGTAAAAAATCTTACTATGCGTTTTGCAAATCAGCTTTTATTTGAAAATGTGAATTTAAAGCTTGTTCGAGGACAAAGATACGGACTTATCGGTGCTAATGGTGCGGGAAAATCGACTTTTTTAAAAATTCTTTCAGGAGAAATTGAGTCAAGTAGTGGTGAAATAGTATTTGATGAAGGTTTAAAAATCGCAGTTTTAGGACAGGATCAATTTGCCTTTGAAAACTACACCATCAAAGATGCAGTGATGTGTGCAAATAAGCGTTTATATGAGGCCTTAAAAGAAAAAGAAAAGCTTTATATGAGCGAGGAATTTACAGATGAGATCAATGAGCGTTTAGGTGAGCTTGAGATAATAACGGCCGAAGAAGATCCAAATTATGATTGTGAAACGCGTTGTGAAAAAATTTTAAGTTCTTTAAAGATTAAAGATTTTGATGCTTTGATGAGCACCTTACAAAGTGCGGATAAATTTAAAGTCTTACTAGCTCAAGTTTTATTTTTGGGCGCTGATGTGCTTTTTTTAGATGAGCCTACAAATAACCTTGATTTAGAGGCGATTTCTTGGCTTGAAAATGAACTTTTAAGACATGAAGGAACTTTGGTTGTCGTCTCTCATGATAGGCATTTTTTAAATAAAATTTGCACAAGAATTTTAGATGTGGATTTTAAACAAATTCGTGATTTTGCGGGAAATTACGATGATTGGTATATGGCTTCAACGCTTTTGGCAAAACAAGCTGAGCTTAAACGTGATAAAACCTTAAAAGAAAGAGAAGAATTAGAAAATTTCATTCGCCGTTTTAGTGCAAATGCTTCTAAGGCAAAACAAGCCACAAGCCGTGCTAAAGCACTTGAAAAACTAGAGCTTGAAGAGATTAAAATTTCAAGTCGTAGAGATCCTAGCATAGTTTTTAGAACCAATCGTGAAATAGGTAATGAAGTTTTAGAATTTAAAGGTATAGGCAAGGCTTATGATAAACAATTGTTTTCAAATTTGGAGCTAAAAATAGAAAAAAATGATAAAATCGCTTTGATCGGGGCAAATGGTATGGGCAAAAGTACTTTGGCAAAAATCATCGCCCATGCTATAAATCCAGATAGTGGATCTATGCATCTTGGGGCAACTATAGAGCTTGGATATTTTCCTCAAGATACAAGTAATTTAATTTGTGAAAATTTGAAACTTTATGAATGGTTGATGAGTGAAAAATTTAAAGATCTAGATGAAATCCGTAAGTGTTTAGGTAGAATGCTTTTTAGTGGCAGCGATCAAGAAAAAATGGCAGCAAGTTTAAGTGGGGGTGAAAAACATCGTTTAATGCTTTCTCGTTTAATGCTAGAGCGTCCAAATTTCTTGCTTTTAGATGAGCCTGATAACCATTTAGATCTTGAAAGTATTATTGCACTAGGTGAAGCTTTGTATAATTTCAAAGGTGTAGTGCTTTGTATCAGCCACGATAGGGAGTTAGTTTCTGCTTTTGCTAATAGAATTTGGCATTTAGAAAATGGTAAGCTTACGGATTTTCGTGGAACTTATCAAGAATTTTTAGGAGAAAATGATGGCTAAATTTAGAATTCAATACAGCGCAGGTTTTGGGCACTATACGCAAAATCACAAGGGTTTTGGACCTACGATTTATATAGAAGAGGTCGTAGAGTTTGATAATGGCAAGGATTATTTTGATTATATAGATTTTTATAAAACTTATTCAAAGAGCGATGATACTTATTTTCATATTAGTTTTTTAGAAGATAGACCTCTAAGCGATAAAGAAATCACGATTCGCAATGAATACCGCAAAATGCGTGATGAAAACTGTAAAAAAGCCAAGGAAGAATTTATAGCTAATAATGAGCTTGATGTGGAGCATTTGCCTACTCATCATGATTGAAAAACATTAATTTTTGCATAAAAAAGGAACACTTTTTGCTTGTATAGTTTTTGCATATTTTGAAAGGAGAAAACTATGCAGGTAAATTATAGAACGATCAGCTCGTATGAATACGATGCTATTAGTGGTCAGTATAAACAGGTGGATAAACAGGTTGAAGATTATTCTTCATTTGGAAATTCTGATTTTATGGATATATTAAATAAGGCGGATGAGAAGTCAAGCGGAGATGCTTTAAATTCTAGCAATAGTTTTCAAAGCAATGTGCAAAACTCAAATTCAAATTTAAGTAATTATGCTCAAATGTCAAATGTTTACGCTTATCGTTTTAGACAAAATGAAGGCGAGTTGTCTATGAGAGCTCAAAGTGCTAGCGTTCACAATGATCTTGTGCAACAAGGTGCAAATGAACAAAGTAAGAATAATACTTTGTTAAATGATTTATTGAACGCAATTTAATCAAAAGCTCCATTTTGGAGCTTTTGTATTTACTTGCAAGAATTTATAATTTCTCTATTTCAAAAGGTGCAAAATTTTTACAAAAAATTTCAAATTCTTGCTCCTCTTTTTCATTTAATTTGATATGTAATATAGCTTTGCAATCCTTAAAATCTTTTGTGAAATTAAAAGAATAAGTTTTTAAAAAATGTTCAAAACGATTTAAATTTTTTAAATCAATAGCAATGGATATATTTTTTTTCAATTCGAATAAAAGTAAAGAAGAGTTATTAATCACGGCATTTGCTGCATCGCTATAAGCTCTTACAAGTCCCCCTGTACCAAGTTTTATACCGCCAAAATATCTTACAGTGATTAAAGCCGCATTGATAAGATCATAGCCCCTTAGAACATTTAAAGTTGGCATTCCAGAAGTTCCTTTAGGCTCTCCATCATCGCTTTTATCTTCTACAATTTGATTAAAATCATTTAAAACACGATAAGCATAGACAAAATGAACAGCTTTTGGATGCTCTTTTTTTAGCGTTTCTATTAAAAATTTAAAATCTTTAAAAGGGCAAAGAAAAGATAAGAAAATAGATTTTTTAATATCGATTTGTGTTTGAAAAATTTGATTAATAGTTTGCATTTTTGCCTTTTTTTGTTTAAAATTATACTTATAAAAACTAAAATCAATTTGATGTTAATTTTTAAGATATTTGATATTTATATGATTTGCATTGATATTTTAAGTTTAATTTTGTAAAATTTTCGTTATGGAAAAAATCAAAAATTATAAACTTATCACCATTTTACTTAGTCTTGATTTGTTGGCTTTGCTTTATGGAATTTCAACACTGAGTATTAGTACTGATGAAGCTGATATTTATTTTGGTGAGCAGGGTAAATCACTTATTTTTTTCCATAGTTTGCTTTATTATATATCTCATTTTGGAACTTTTATTTTTGGGCAAAATGATTTTGGTTTAAGGCTTCCTTTTTTATTTTTTCATTTTTTAAGTTGCTTGCTTTTGTATTTGCTAGCTTTAAAATATACTAAAACTAAAATTGATGCTTTTTTTTCTTTATTGTTATTTGTTTTATTGCCGGGTACTGTTGCAAGTGCTTTGCTGGTTAATGCCGCATCTTTGGTGATTTTTTTAACCCTTGCTATATTATGTGCTTACGAATATGAAAAAAAATGGCTTTTTTATATATTATTGATTATAGTATTATTTGTTGATAAATCTTTTAATATTTTATTTTTAACTTTTTTCTTTTTTGGGATTTATAAAAGAAATGCTATTTTATTTACCTTATCTCTTGTTTTGTTTGGAGCGAGTATCAGTTTTTATGGTTTTGATACAGGTGGTCGTCCAAGAGGTTATTTTTTAGATACCTTAGGAATTTTTGCTGCATGTTTTTCTCCTTTGGTTTTTGTGTATTTTTTTTATACTATTTATCGTTTGACTTTTCAAAAATATAAAAATTTATTATGGTTTTTAATGAGCGTAACATTTGTATTTTGTTTGTTGCTTTCTTTAAGACAAAAACTTTTTTTAGATGATTTTTTGCCTTTTTGTGTTATTTGCACTCCTTTGCTTATAAAAACTTTAATGCAAAGTTATAGAGTGAGATTGCCAGTTTTTCGATTAAGGTATAAAATCTTTATAGAATGTTCTATAATTTTTTTGATATTTTGTTACTTTTTAATCGTCGCTAATCAATTATTGTATTATTTTATAAACAATCCAAATCGTCATTTTGCCAATAATTATCATTTTGCTAAAGAATTGGCGCTAGAATTAAAAAAACAAGATGTTTTAGAGCTTGCAACAGCCCCAAGTTTGCAAAAAAGATTACGATTTTATGGAATAAAAAATAGCAATAAGTTTTATTTAAAAGCTTTAAAACAAGCCGATAAGCATGATATGGACAAAAAAATTGTTAAAGTAAAACTTGGAAAATATGAAAAAGTATATCAGATTTTAAACTATGATTAAAGCTTTCAGTTTGTTGGAATTTGTGTTTATAATTCTCATTTTAGGTATAGTTTTTAATTTAGGCAGTCTTTACTTAAAAAAAGACAATCTACTAGAAGGTGCAATACAAATTCTTAATGATATCCAATATACCCAAAGTTTAGCCATGATGCAAGAAGGCATAAGAGTTGATGAGTTGGCTATCGCAAAAAGAGAGTGGTTTAAAAGTAAATGGCAGATTTATTTTATAAAATCAGCTGCCACAGGTTATGATCAAACATATACTATTTTCTTGGATAAAAATGGCGATGGAAATGCTAATTTAGGTAAAACTGAAATTAATATAGATAGAGAAATTGCTGTTGATGTAATCAATCATAACAAATTAATGAATTCAGGTCAAAGTGGAGTTATTGGTAAAGATGATGAAAAAACTACACAAAGATTTAATCTTACAAAAAGATTCGGAATAGAAAAGGTTGAATTCAAAGGATCTTGTTCAGGATTTACTAGATTAGTATTTGATGAAATGGGCAGAGTGTATTCTCCGTTAAAAAATGCCAATTATGCATATGAAAAAACTTTAGCAAAGAATAATTCAGATTGCATTATACGTTTGTTATCAAAAAAGGATGCTCTTTGTATCGTTATAGATACGCTTAGCGGTTATGCTTATATTCCAGATTTTAAAACACTTAAAAGTCAATTTGTTAATATAAAAAATAAAAATTACGAGTGCTCTAAAATATAGCCCCCATTATACTTATATAAATACTTACACAAATATTTATACTATTTAATCCTTTATTTAATCCCCTTTTAAGTTTAATTGGTTA
>NZ_RYYH01000049.1:0-229 GCF_004378995.1 Campylobacter sp. US53
GCAGAAACAAATTATAAACACAAAATAGAAGCGGACTTAATCCCATTTAGAGAGTTGCTTTTAGGGCGTTTATTCATAACTGTAGGCATGCAAATTCAACTTGATGTAGTGGCGCAAAATTGGTTTTTAAACATAGTTTTAACCCTTCTTGTAATGGCTTTAAAATTTGGCATAGTTTTTGTCTTTTTATTTCTTTACACTAAAAAAAGAGTAGCGCTTAATACAGCTT
>NZ_RYYH01000005.1:0-145300 GCF_004378995.1 Campylobacter sp. US53
GACAAGTTCTCCTAATTATGATATATCAAGTGAATTTAAAAACTCTATTTATACTCTAAAATATAAACAAGCAGATACAAGCAATATTGTATCTTTAGCTTATGGTTATGGAGTAGATGCTAATGGTTATATGGGAGAAGATTTTAACAAAGCTGCAGGACTTCCTGAAGATTTTAAGATACATAAATCTACTTTAGATGAGATATATAACTTTAATGAAGCACAATATCAAGACATAAAAGAACACCTAGGAATTTCTCGCTATTTTACCAATATCGATATGGCTGATACCATAAAACAATACTATAATCAATTTAATCAAATTGTTAATCATACTTTTAATGATACCAATAAAACAAGTTTCACTGAAGCAGATATAAATTCTATGCCTAAGGGAATTAGTGAATTATCATCTAAAACTATAGGTATTATGCCGAAAAATTATAATAAGCTAACAATAACAAACTATTATAATACACAAGAGCAATATAATGAAGCAGAACAATTAGGAATGTTTGGACATATTAATATAGGCTTACAACCATTAAATTTCACTCCGCAAAGTATGCAAACTCAAAATTTAGATAAAGACACTGCAATAGATACTTTTAATCCTGATATGTCAGTTTATCCACAAAATGAAGATGGAAGCTACTCTAAAGAAGCTTTGTTTATGAGTTTTTTAAAATCAACGGGTGTATTGCCAAGAGAAGGTAGTGCAACATTAAATCCTATAGCTAAGTCTTATGCTGAAGCTATGGCTAAAGAAAGCTTTGATGGATCATTAACTTCCTTAGATGACATTATGACAGGTAAAGTTGATTTTGCAAGTTTATTAAAAGGTTATGCACAAGATGGCTGGCTTGATGCAGATATATATGCAATGGATAAAGGGGTTAAATGGCAAAATACAAGCATAGGTTATAGTGGAGCTTGGTTTGATAATCAGTTTAATCAAGCAAAAGCTAATGGTTGGAAAGTAAGCAGTGAAAGTATAAATTCTTTTGCTGATTCTATAGCGGATAGACTTAATAATCTTATAGGACAAACTAGGGTTTAGGAAGTATTAATTTTTTAAGTTTGAAGCAAATTGCTAATAACAAAATAAGATAAAATTAGTATAATTTTTTTACAAAAAAATTTGAAAGGAAATTATGAAAAAAATTATTTTGATTTTTATCTCTTTTTTTGCTTTAAATTTGAGTGCAAAAGATTTGGTTGTAGGAATGGAGCTTGGATATCCGCCTTTTGAAATGAGCGATAAAACAGGCAAAGCAAGTGGAATTAGTGTGGATTTTTTAGAAGCTTTTGCAAAGAAAAACGGCTATAAACTTGTAGTAAAAAATATCGCTTGGGATGGTTTAATACCTGCTTTAAAAACAGCCAAGATAGATCTTATCATGTCTTCTATGACAATTACCGATGAGAGAAAGAAAGTGGTGGATTTTAGCATTCCTTATGCTAAGGCAAATTTGGCTATTTTAGCTCCTTTGAGCTCTGATATTACAAATATCAAAGATTTAGATAAAAAGGGCAAAGTTTTGGCTTTAAAGCGTGGTTCTACAGGGCATTTATATGCGGTTAAAAATTTAAAAAATGCAACTATTAATTTATTTGATAAAGAAAATGCTGCTATTTTGGAAGTGATTCAAGGTAAGGCTGATGGATTTTTTTATGATCAACTTACGATTTATCGCACTTGGCAAAAACATCAAGATACAACTAGAGCCATTTTGGCACCTTTTCAAGAAAATCCTGAGTTTTGGGGTATAGCAGTGCAAAAAGGTAATGCAGAACTTAAAAAAGAGCTTGATGAATTTATTGCAGAAAGCAAAAAAGATGGGCTTTTTGATTCTTTAGGAGAAAAATATCTTAAAGATGTTAAAGATACTTTTAAAAAGAATAATTTAGAATTCTTTTTCTAAGAAGGATTTTCCTTCTTAGGTTACAAAGCTTTCCACAAGCCTTTGCACTAGCAAATTCCATCCATCCACTAATACAAAAATTAAGAGTTTAAAAGGTAAAGAGATCATAGTAGGAGGTAGCATCATCATACCCATAGCCATTAAAACTGAGCTTACAACCATATCTATGACTAAAAAAGGTAGGTAGATTAAAAACCCTATTTCAAAAGCAGTTTTAAGCTCTGAAATCATAAAAGCAGGAACTAAAACCGTAAGGGGAACATCATCTATGGTTTTGGGATTGGGTAGATTGCGTATGCGATAAAAAAGGGCTAAATCTTTTTCGCGAGTATTTTTAAGCATAAAATCTTTAAAAGGCTTTGCTCCTTTTATAAAAGCCTCTTCATAGCCTATTTTTTCTGCTAAATAAGGTTTTATACCTTCATTATAAGATTTTGTAGCTACAGGTTCCATGATAAAAAAAGTTAAAATTAAAGCCAAGGTTACTAAAATAGTGTTAGGTGGCATACTTTGCGTCCCCATAGCTTGTCGCAAAAATGAAAATACCACAATAAGACGCAAGAAAGAAGTCATAACAAAAACTATACTTGGAGCGAGTGCAAGTATGGTTAAAACAATCACTATATTTAAAGTAGTAACAAGCTGATTAGGTGTATTGGGTGCACTTAAGCTTAAATTTACTGTAGGGATAGTTGCTTCAGCAGCAAATAAGCTCATGCTTAAAAGTAAAAATAATAATATTTTTTTCAAAATTTAAAAACCTTTTTTTGTTTTTTATTAAAGAAATTTAAATTTTATCTTTTGATGACTAAAAACTAGTTTAAGGGTATTAGGATTTTAACTTTAAACTGCTAAAATAGTCTTTTAGACTTCTTAATAACAAAGGTAAAAAATGAAAACTTCTATTTTGATTTTAGCGGCAGGATTAGGCACTAGAATGAAATCACAAAAGCCAAAGGTTTTGCAAGAGCTTTGTCAAAAAAGTATGATTTTACACATTTTAAAAAAGGCTTTTGCTTTAAGTGATGATGTAAGTGTAGTTTTATCGCATCAAAAAGAACGCGTTGAAAAAGAAATTTTAGAACATTTTCCAAAAACACAAATTTTAGAGCAAGACTTGCAAAATTATCCAGGAACTGCGGGAGCTTTAAGGGGGTTTGAGCCTAAAAATGAAAGAGTGTTGATTCTTTGTGGCGATATGCCTTTGGTTGAGCAAACAAGTTTGGAAGCTTTGTTGGGTAATAATGCAAAATTAAATCTAGCAGTTTTTAAAGCAAGAGATCCTAAAAGTTATGGCAGAGTGGTGATAAAAAACGATAGCGTTGAAAAAATTGTTGAATTTAAAGATGCAAATACACAAGAAAAAGAGATAAATACTTGCAATTCTGGGGTTTATGTGATTGACTCGAGGCTTTTAAAAGAGCTTTTACCTTTGATTGATAACAATAATGCGGCAAAAGAGTATTATTTAACCGACATTGTAAAACTAGCAAAAGAAAAAGATGTGATGATTAAAGCGGTTTTTGTAGATGAAGATGAATTTATGGGGATTAATGATAAATTTGAACTCAGTATAGCTGAAAATTTCATGCAAGAAAAAATTAAAAAACACTGGATGCAACAGGGAGTGATTTTTCATTTACCGCAAAGCACTTTTATAGGTACAGATGTTGAATTTGTAGGTGAATGCGAAGTATATGAAAATGTAAGGATAGAGGGTAAAAGTAAGATTATAAACTCTATCATTAAAAGTTCAAGCGTGATAGAAAATTCCATTGTAGAAAATAGCGATGTAGGGCCTTTGGCACATTTGCGTCCAAATTGTGAGTTAAAAAACACTCATATAGGAAATTTTGTAGAATGCAAAAATGCGAAGTTAAATACCGTAAAAGCAGGGCATTTGAGCTATTTGGGAGATTGTGAGATAGATAGTGGAACTAATATAGGCTGTGGGACTATCACTTGTAATTATGATGGGGTAAAAAAGCATAAAACCATCATAGGAAAAAATGTTTTTGTAGGTTCTGATACGCAATTTATCGCACCTGTAAAAATCGAAGATGAAGTGATCATAGCAGCAGGAAGCACAGTAAGTGTTAATGTAGAAAAAGGTGCTTTATTTATCAATAGAGCAGAGCATAAAATGATAAAAGATTATTATAAGAAATTTCAAAAATGAAAACCATACTTTTAGCCATTAGTGGCAGTATAGCTTTTTATAAATCTTACGAGCTTATTTCTTTGTTTAAAAAAGAAGGCTTTAGGGTAAAAGTTTTGCTTTCTAATGGTTTGTTAAAATTTGCTAGCAAAATGAGTTTTGAAGCCTTGGCTGATGAGATTTTATGCGAGGAAAATGAAAGTTGGCAAAACTCAAACAATCACATAGCTTTTAGTAAGGATGCAGATCTTGTTTTGTTTGCCCCTGCAAGTGTTAATTCTATCAATAAACTTGCTTTTGGTATAGCGGATAATCTTTTTATCCAAACCTTAATCGCAGCAAATAAACCTCTTATCATAGCTCCTGCGGCAAATACAAATATGTTTCATCATTTTAGCACACAAAATTCTTTAAAGATACTTAAAAAAAATAAAGCTTTGATTATAGAGCCTATTTGTAAAGTTTTAGCTTGTAAAGATGAAGGCGTAGGAGCCTTAGCTGAAGTTAAGGATATTTTCAATATCACCAAAAGAGAACTTTTAAAAGAAAAGTTTTGGTGCGATAAAAGTGTAGTTATCACAGGTGGCGGCACAAGGGAAAGAATCGATGATGTGCGTTGTGTGAGTAATTTTTCAAGTGGAAAAATGGCAAAAGCCATAGCTGATGCTTTTTATTTTTTAGGAGCTAGGGTAAAACTTTTAAGCTCTGTGGAATTTGATACGCCTTATGAGTTTTGTAAATTTGAAAGTTCTAAGGATCTAAAGGAACTTTTGGATAAAAATTTAAGTCATGACTTTTTGATTATGACAGCTGCGGTGAGTGATTTTATCCCTCAAAGTACAAAAGGAAAAATTAAAAAAAATGAGCATTTACAGGGTTTAAATTTACACCTATCTTTAAATGAAGATTTGCTTAAAACTTGCAAATTTCAAGGTAAAAAGATAGGTTTTAAGATGGAATTTGATTCTCAAAATGCCTTAGAAAATGCGAAAAAATCTTTAAAAGATAAGCAACTTGATATGGTTTGCCTTAATATCATTGATCAAAAAAATTATTTTGGAAGTGATCAAAATGAGCTTTATTTTATCACTTTAAACAATGAAAATAAAAGCACTTTGCAAAGCAAAGAAAAATTGGCATTTGAATTAGTAAAATGGTGTGAAAAATTATGAGTATGATTAATTCTACCTTGCCTATACAAATGAAAGTTTTAGCTAAATCAGGCTATGGACATTATACGCTTTTGTTAAATCACAAAAAGATTCAAACCAAAAGCATGATAGAGCTTGAAATTGGCACTGAATATTTAGCCGAACTTTATATGCAAAATGGTGGAGTTATACAATTTAAACATCTTTCAAAGCGTCCTAATTTCAAACCTTTTGAAGAGGGATTGGCTTTGATAATCGCTATTTTAGAGGATAAAATTTCTTATAAAAAATTCATCATACAAAATCTTTTAGATTGTAAAGATATAGAGCGTTATCAGATATTAAAAGAAATGCTTTTTGCAAGTTTTGAAAATATTTATCATATTCCTTTTATCTTTGAAAATAAATCTTGCTTATTTCAAATGCGTAAAAGAGCAAAATATTTAGAAATTTACTTATATTTTAGTGTTTTTGGAGCTTTGAAAATTTTGATAGATTCACAAGGTGTTAGTGTTTTTACACCTTTTGCTAAGGTGCAAAAATTTTTAAACGAACATTTAGATTTTAATGTATCACAAGAAAACAAGATTGAACCTTTGTTTGTTTTTAAAAGGCTTTTTGATTTTAAAGGATGAAAAATGAATGAATTAAAACACCTTGCTGTTGTTATGGATGGTAATAGGCGCTGGGCTAGGGCTAAGGGTTTTTTGGCAAAACTTGGATATTCCCAAGGAGTTAAAACTATGCAAAAATTGATGGAAGTTTGCATGGAAGAAAATATTTCAAATTTAAGCCTTTTTGCTTTTAGTACGGAAAATTGGAAGCGCCCTAAAGATGAAATTGATTTTATTTTTGAACTTTTAGATCGTTGTTTAGATGAAGCTTTAGAAAAATTTGAAAAAAATAATGTGCGTTTAAGAGCTATAGGTGATTTATCGCGTTTGGAAGATAAAGTAAGAGAAAAAATTACCTTAGTTGAAGAAAAAACAAAGCATTGTGACGCACTTTGTGTTAATTTGGCTATAAGTTATGGTGCAAGAGATGAAATTATAAGAGCTGCTAAGCGTGTGATTGAAAAAAAACTTGAGCTAAATGAAGAAAATTTAACGCAAAATTTAGATTTACCTTTAGATGTGGATTTGATGCTTCGCGTTGGAAATGCCAAAAGGCTTTCAAATTTCTTACTTTGGCAGTGTTCATATGCTGAAATTTATTTTAGTGAAACTTTATTTCCATCTCTTACCAAGAGAGAATTTAAAAGGATTATTAAAGAATTTAGAAATAGAGAAAGAACTTTTGGAAAATGATATTTTTCATAATAATTCTAGGGGCTTGTTTGGGTTCTTTTTGCACAAGTTTGGCAAGTAGGATAATTGAAAAAAAGCCCTTTTTTATCTCGCGCTCTTTTTGTTTTTCTTGCGATACAAAATTAAAATACTATGAAATTATTCCTATTTTTTCTTATGTTTTTTTAAAGGCAAAATGTCAAACTTGCAAATGTCATTTGCCTATTTCTTTGTTAATTAATGAAATTTTAGGCATAATTTTGCTTATTTTGGCTTATTCTTTAAGTCAAAATTTTTATGATTTTTTATTTTTATCTCTATTTTTATTTAATCTTTTCTTGCTTTCTTTAATTGATATTAAACTCAAAGCCGTACCACAAATTTTACTTTGGAGCGCTTTTTTATTTGCTTTTTTTTGCGCCTTTAGGGAAAGTGAAATTTTACATTTTTTGATTTTTAAAGAGTTTAGCGGAGGTTTTTTGCTAAATGCTTTTAGTTTTGGAGGATTTGTTTTTTTATTAAAAAGTTTGGTTTTTTTTCTAATGAATTTCCGAAAAAAAGATGAAATTTTAGAAAATTTGGGTGATGCTGATATTATCATTATGTCTTGTATAGGTGGAATTTTAGGTTTTGAGTATGGATTTTTAGTATTACTTATAGCTTCTATTTTAACTTTGCCTTTTTTTATTTTTTTTAAAATTAAAGCAATAAAAGAGCAAGAACTTGCTATGATACCCTTTTTAAATATCGCTTTTGTGGCAGTTTTATTTTATAAAAACTTAGGATTATTCTAATGAAGCTTAGTTTAAGATATGTTTTAAATCAATTTTTAAGTACGAATTTGTCTATATTTTTCGTACTTTTTGCTATTGTATCTATGGTGTTTTTTATTCAACTTGCAAAACTTACTTCAAGCATAGAGATTAGTTTTTTGGATCTTTTAAAGCTTTATGGGTTTATGTTGCCTAGAATTTTAATTTTTACCTTGCCTATATCTTTTTTTATTTCTTTAACTTTGGCTTTGTTTAGGCTTTCTAAGGAAAATGAAAGCATAGTACTTTTTACTTTGGGATTTTCACCAATGATTTTGGCAAAATTTTTCCTTAAAATTGCAAGCTTGATTAGTGCTTTTATGCTTGTTGTGGCTTTGGTAATGATACCTATAGTATTTGAACTTCAGGATAACTTTGTAAACTATAAAAGCACTCAAGTGAAATTTAACTACAAAACAGGAGAATTTGGACAAAAATTTTTAGACTGGATGATTTTTATAGAAAAACAAGATAGCGATAAGTATGAAAACATAATTATGTATCGCCCTAAACATAAAGCAGATGATAAAGAACAACTTATCATAGCCAAAGAAGCGCATGTGCAAAGAAAAGATGATAGCTTTGCTTTTAGCTTGAATCAAGGCAAAATGTATAATTTTGAGCAAGGTCAAAGTATTTTTAGTGGAGAATTTGACACTTTAGTAGTAAATACTCAGTTTAATACAGACAATCTTCAAACAAAGAAATTTTATGAATACTGGAATGATTTAAACGAAAATCCACAAAGAGCAAGAGAATTTGTGATTTATACAACTATAGCCTTGTTTCCACTTGCTAGTACGCTTTTTGCGCTTTGTTTTGGTTTGGTTACTTATCGTTATGAAAAAGGCTATGTGTATTTAGGTATGTTTGGAGTGATTGCTATATATTTTGGACTTTTAAGTTCTTTTTCTCAACCTCCAATTTTGGCTTGCCTTGGAATTTTTTCTTTAAGTTTATTTGTTTCGGCTTATTGTTTTAAGAAAATGATTTTGAGTCGTTATTGATGAAAATAAAAATTATATTTTCTTATGATGGCTCTGCTTTTTTAGGTTCTGCTACTCAGCCTCATAAAAAAGGTGTTCAAGATGCTTTAAGTGGGGTCTTATCGCATTTGGGTATTGTTTCACCTCTTTTGATGGCTTCTCGTACAGATAAAGGAGTACATGCAAGCTATGCTGTAGCTAGTGTGGAGTGTGGAGATCATTTTGTAAATTTAGAATATCTTCAAAAACAGCTTAATAAATTTTCCCATCCTTTTATCCATATCAAAAAAATTGAAAAAGTAAAAGATGATTTTGAAGTAAGATTTGATGTAAAAAGTAGAGAATACCGCTATATATTTTCTCATTCTTCTTATAGTCCTTTTATGGCTTCTTATGTACATTTTTATCCTAAATTTGACTTAGATAAGGCTAACGAGCTTTTGGGTTTTTTTGTGGGAAAAAAGGATTTAAAGTTTTTTTGCAAAAGTGGAGGGGATAATAAAACGACTTTAAGGGAAATTTTTATTGCTAGAGCTTATGCTTATAAAGATTTTAGCATTTTTCATTTTAAAGCTAATGGTTTTTTAAGAGGGCAAATTAGATTAAGTGTAGCAAGTGTTTTAAAGGTTTTAGAAGGAAGAATGAGTGAAAAAGAGCTCAAAGAACAGATTGAGGCCAAAAAGCAATATAATCACTTTTTAGCACCGCCAAATGGGCTTTATTTAAGCCGTATATGTTATTAAAAACTTTCATAGAAATTAAAGGCCTTTTGGGTTAAAATTTTTCTTATTTCTTCTTGATGTTCTTTACCTTTGGTTTCTAGGGTAATTGAAATCATCGCATCGCCATAATCAAGCTTGGTGGAAAATCTATCATAGTCGATTTTTACTATATTTGCATTGGCTATTTTTAAGCTATCTGTAAGGTGTAATAATGCCCCGGGTTTATCTACTAAAGTAACATGAATTTGCATTTTTCTATAAGATTTAAATAAACCTTTTTCTATGATGATATTTAGCATTTGTGCATCGATATTGCCTCCGCTTAAAACTACGCCAATTTTTTTACGATTTTGTGTATTTATTTTTTGATGAAGCAGGGCGGCTACACTTGCAGCTCCTGCGCCTTCAACTATGATCTTATGTTTTTCAAGTAAAAACAATACCGCATTAGCGATTTCTTCATCATCAACTTGGATAAAATCATCTACACATTCTAAAATAATGTTAAAATTTATAGGATTTGCATCACGCACAGCAATACCATCGGCTATAGTGCGTACGCTTTTTGCATTTTTGATTTTTTTAGCATGAAAACTTTCATACATTGCAGGAGCTCCTTTGGCTCCAACTCCAATGATTTTAATGTTTGGATTGATTTGTTTAGCTGCACTTGCGATACCACTTATAAGTCCTCCACCACCAACAGGTGTGATAATCATATCAAGATCGCTTATTTCATCAAGCATTTCAAGCATCAAAGTTCCTTGTCCTGCCATTACAAATTCATCTTCAAAAGGATGGATAAAGCTAAGATTATTTTCTTTAGCATAAGAGGTTGCAAAGGTATAAGCTTCATCAAAATTGTCCCCTCTAAGTATCACCTCTGCTCCTAGGGCTTTTGTAGCAGAAACTTTTAAGAGCGGAGTGGATTCTGGCATTACAATAACTGCTTTAATGCCAAATTTTTTTGCACTAATGGCCACGCCTTGAGCATGGTTTCCCGCACTTGCCGCAATGACTCCATGTTGTTTTTGTTCAGCGTTAAGATTGGCTATTTTATTATAAGCTCCACGAATTTTATAAGCACCTGTGATTTGTAAATTTTCATTTTTAAGATAAATCTCACTTTGACAAATATCACTTAAAAAAGAAGAGTGTATGAAAGGAGTTTTATTTACAAACCCTGAAATTTGTTGTTTTGCTTTGTAAATTTTATTAAGCTCTAACACTATTTTTCCTTTGTTTTAAAATGTGGATATTCTAGCATAATGCAACGATTTTGTATAAAATTTATATCTAATTTTTTACATTCTTCTTTGGCTGTTTCATTACTAATGCCAAGTTGAAGCCATAGGTTTTTAATATTTTTTTCAATAAGCTTAGAAAGAATTTCTAGTGCTACTTCGCCTTTTCTAAAAAGTATAAGTGTATCGATTTTTTCTTCTATTTGATTTAAATTTCTATAAACTTTTTCATTTAAAATAAACTCTTCTTTAGGATAAATAGGAAAAATTTTATAATTTTTTCTTTGTAAAAATTCTGCTACCCTATAAGAAGCTTTTGTCTTATCTGGACTTAAAGCAAATATGGCAATATTTTTACTTGTATTTATAATATAAGAGATAGTTTCTTTTTCGTTCATTGTTAACCTTTGTTTTGGTATTTTATCTTAAATGATTAAAAAATTAACTAAAAGTGAATTCAAAAAATGAAAAAAGTGTTATAATATAGCAAATTCCGAAGTTTAATAAGGAGGGAAAAATGGAAGAATTTTATCCATATACTTTAACAATCCATCTTCTTTGTGCTATTTTGTTTATAGGTTATTTGTTTGTTGATGTATTTGTTTTGGGTGTAGTTAAAAAGAAAAACCCTAATTTTGACAAAAGTCTTTTTAGTGCTACTGGAGTTAAAATAATGCCTTTTGTGGTTCTTTTGCTTTTTTTAAGCGGAGGTGCTTTGGCAGGTTTTCATTTTAAACCTTTAAATTTACTTTTTGCTGTAAAAATTATTTTGGCTTTTGGAATTTTATCTTTAGTTGTTTTTTCTTTATTTTGTCATTTTATATTAAAGAAGAAAAACCCGCTTGGTGCTTTTATCCACCCTTTTGTATTTGTGCTTTGTATCGCGATAGTAATACTGGCTAAATTAATGAATTATTTTTTTATACCTTGCTAAGAAATACTCCACATTCAAGATGTGGAGTATTGGCAAATTGATCAAAAAGAGCAAACTCTTCCACTCTATGTGTTAGGCTTAATTCTTTTAAATTTTCTTTTAAAGTGATAGGATTGCAAGAAATATAAATAATATTTTCATATTTTTTTATTAAGTCAATTACGCTTTTATCAAGTCCTGCACGGGGTGGATCAACTAAAACATGAGAGAAATTAAAATCATCTAATCGAATATCTTTTAAACGAAAAAATTTTCTTTCTTTTTTGATAGCAAGACTTAATTCTTCGCTTGAAAGTCTTGCAAAGTAGATATTTGTTGTATTGTTAAGTTTGCAATTTTTTAAAGCAAAATTAATATTGTTTTTTGAAATTTCAGTGGCTAAAACTTTAAAAAAGAATGGTGCTAAAGCTAAAGTAAAATTTCCATATCCACAGTAAAGCTCAAGTAAATCCATTCTTTTTTGAGTATTTAAAATTTCACACACCCAAGTAATCATTTTTTCATTTATAGCAGTATTAGGCTGAATAAAACAATCGTTGTTAAATTCATAAAATATTTTTCTATCTTGAATATTTAAAGTTTGTCTTAGATTTTCTGTTTTAAAAATAAGTTTTTTGCCTTTACTTCTTGCTATAAGGTTGATATGAAGAATATTGCTTAAATTTTCTAAATTTGACTTTATATCCTCTATATTTTTATGATAGAGTAAGGTTACGCTAAGTTCTTGCTTTGTGGTTAAAAACTCCACGCCAAAAAGTTTTTCTTTTAATTTATTATCTTGACGCAAGTATTCTAGAAGTTTTGGCATAAAAGCACAAATTTTTTCATCAGCAAAATCTAAATATTCTATAATGTACTTTTTTTTGCTTTTTGGATCAAACATTGCATAAAAAAGTGTATCGTTTTCATGATAAAATGAAAGTTCAGCTCTTGTACGATAATGTTTATCTTTTGAGGCAAAAAGTTTAAAATCCTTTGTATAAAATTCTTTAAAATATTTTTTTATGAAAGAGTGTTTTTCATCTAAAGTGAGAAAATTTCCAAAATTTTCAAGACTCATGGAACTTTCTTTCCGATGAGTCTTAATAAAAGCGCAATAAGTATGAAATTTAAAGGCAAGACAAACCAAACGCTAAGTCCTAAAGATACAGGAATATATCCAGCGATTAAAGAAATGCCACAGATAAATAAAGCATAAGGAATTTGTGTTCTTACATGCTCCATATGATCGCATTTTGCACTCATAGATGAAAGGATTACATTATCTGAAATTGGTGAGCAATGGTTTCCAAAAATCGCACCTGTTAAAACGCAGCTTATATTAATAACCATATAATGATGCATAGCATTTGCATCCATACCATTGATTTTGGCGATTTCATGAGCTAAAGGCACAGCCAAAGGCATTAAAATCCCCATAGTTCCATAGCTTGTTCCTATGGCAAAAGAAATGGCTGAAGCAAAAGCAAAAATAGTAGCAGGTAAAATAAACTCAGGCAATTTATCTGCAAGCAAACTAGTGATAAATAAAGAAGTTCCTAGATCTTTTACTATACTTGAAAGCGACCAAGCAAATAAAAGCAATACTATGGTAAAAATCATGGTTTTCCAGCCATATATCCAAGTTTCTACCGCTTCTTTAAGATTGAAAATTTTACGACGCACCCCGATAAAAATCGCTACAATAGCAGCAAACAAAGCAGCTTGGAATAATACCACAGAAGAATCAGCATTTCCAAAAGCAGCCCTAAAAGTTTCAAAAGACAAAGGATTAGCACTTGCTTTTGCAAGTTCTTCGCCTTCTAAAGTGCTAAGTCCATTAAAATAAAATCCTAATATAGCTAAAATGATTAAAGTAAAAATAGGAACAATAGCATCAAAAGCACGAATTTTAATACCTTCTTTTGGTGCTAAAAATTGATCTTCTAATTCAGCAGTATCTAGTGTGCCTGATTTAGGTAGAGGAGCAATTTGTCCTGTGGTTCTTGCACGCACTTCAGCCTTGTACATAGAACCAAACTCACGTCCCATGATTGCAGTCATGACTACAAAAAAAAGCATGAAGATATTATAAAAACGATAAGGTATGGTTTCAACAAAAATTCCAAAAGCACTAATATCGCTAATGCCTATGTGTTCATAAGCGGTTTTAATTAAAGAAACTTCTAAGCCTATCCAAGTAGAAATTACAGCTATTCCTGCTACAGGAGCTGCGGTAGAGTCGATAATAAAGGCAAATTTTTCACGAGAAATTTTAAATTTATCCGCCAAAGGACGCATAATTGGACCTACGATCAGTAAATTAGCATAATCATCAAAAAATATTAAAAGCCCTAAAAACCAAGTATTAACTTGAGCTGATACAGCTGATTTGGCTCTTTTGGCAAATTTTAATGCTACAGCTTTTGCACCACCCATTTTTGTGATAAGCGCCACAAGACCACCTATACAAAGAATTTGTAAAATGATTCCCGCATTTACTGGATCAGAAGTTGAACCTAAGATATAAGAAATAATCTTTGAAAAAGATTCTACTGCAGTATTATAAAAATTTACAAAAGCTAAATGTTGTGCTTTGAAAATATTTGCAGAAAGGCTAAGTAGAAAAGTTCCACTTAAAACTCCAGCAAAGAGTGACAAAATAACATCTTTTGTGATAAAGGCTAAAGCAATAGCAACTAAAGGCGGTATAAGCGTAAAAACTCCAAATAAATTAGCATTTGCAGCTGCTTCTGAGGAGTTTGCAAATGCAACTAAAGGTAAAAACAATAAAACTAAAAATTTATTCATTCATCTCTTTCTATATAAAATCCATTCCAAGTTTGTGTTACCGGCATAAGCTCGATTTCATTAACATTAATATGGCTTGGTAGGTTAATGATAGACATTACCACTTTGGCAATATCATTAGCACTGATAAATTGCGTATTTTCATACACTGCATCAGCTTTTTGGATATCTCCTTTAAAACGCACTTCACTAAATTCAGTTTTGCAAAGTCCTGGAGCAATGTTTGTTACTTTGATATTGCTTCCTCTAAGATCATTTCTTAAGGCCAATGAAAATTGTCCTACAAAGGCTTTGGTTCCACAATACACATTGCCTCCAAAATAAGGATTTCTTCCTGCAACCGAACCTAAGTTAAAAATATAAGCATTTTTTTGTTTACGAAGTATAGGAATAACAGCTTTTGCAACATATAAAAATCCTTTGATGTTTGTATCAATC
Organism: Campylobacter sp. US53; assembly: GCF_004378995.1. Classification (NCBI taxonomy): domain Bacteria; kingdom Pseudomonadati; phylum Campylobacterota; class Epsilonproteobacteria; order Campylobacterales; family Campylobacteraceae; genus Campylobacter; species Campylobacter sp. US53. The sequence goes on from NZ_RYYH01000005.1 coordinate 14,447, forward strand.
ATAGTGTTAATATCTTCAAGGTTTAATTTATCAAATTCATCTACCCCTAAAGCTAAACCTGCATTATTAAAAAGCACATCAATTTCTTGAAATTCTTTGGGTAAATTTTCAATAGCCTCAAAGATTTCTTTTTGATTTCTTACATCTATGCAAAGCGTGTAAATCTTATCTTTGTGAGCATTTTTTAACTCTTCTAGACGCTCTTTGCGTCTAGCAAGGGCGATTACTTTGTAGCCTTCTTGTATAAAAGCTTCAACGCAAGCTCTACCAAAACCTGAACTAGCTCCTGTAATAAATGCGGTTTTCATTCTAAACTACCTCCGTAAAATAGATTTTCGTTTGCTTTTAAACCCAAGCTTTTTAGATAATCAGCATTTTCTTTTTTACCTGCTGATAGCGCAAAGTCGAGTGCATTAAAACCAAGATCATCAACAGCATTAAAATTTGCTCCTTTTGAAATAAGAAGTTTTAAAATTTCAACATTTCCATAGGCCGCAGCATGCATTAAAACATTTTTTGAAGTGTGCTCTAGAGCGCAAAATGTAATAAAATAAGGCGTATTTGAACCTATGTTCGCACTTAATGCTAATTTTTCATTGTTATTAATATATTTTTGATTAACATTTGCTCCATTATCAAGAAGTAGTTTTATGATATCAAGACGATTAAACTCTATGGCATAAAAAAGTGGGGTTTTACCAAAGGCATTGGCTTGATTAACATTTGCTCCATTTTGGATTAAAAAGTTTGTATTTTCATAATTTTCCAATGCATAAAAAATAGCACTTTCATAACCTTCGTCAATCCTAGCACCAAAACGAATCAAAAGTTCTAAAATTTCTTTTTCTCTTTGATTTAAAAGCGCTGCTTGCAAGGCTATAGTAAGATCATCTTGACTTGGATTATTTGAAAAAATAAAATCTTGTATATAAGATACTGAATAATTTTTATTTGACATGATTTTTGCTAAAGGACTAATGTCTTTGTAAATTTTTGTTTCACCAACAGCCCAATTTAAAAATTCGTTTAAGGCATTGCTAGTATAGTAAATATTACTACCTTTGTCAAAATTAAAATTACTTTCAAAATACTTTTCTAAAGGTTCTATAGCATTGTTATATTCTTTCCAAAAAGCTTTGTAAAGTCTAAAATTTCCTATACTTTGATATGCCCAATATCTAAAATAAGATTTTAAAATATCATATTTTTTTTCTAAATTTTCGGGTGTATCTAAAGTTTTTTGATAAGCGATGGGATCGATAGCTATTTTTAATAATAAAAAATCAAATTGTTGTAATTTGGGCAAATAAGCCACACCATTACAAGAGTTATTGCTTCCGCGAATTTCATTGGAAATCGCATAGAGTTTTTTTGTAAAATCTTGATTTTTTAAAGATTCTTTACAGCTTGAAGCTATATTTAAATAATCTAAATTTGAACTTTCATTTAGCAATGTTTTATTATTTTTAATGTTGTCGCAGTTAATGGCATCGCTAGCCATTAAACTTGCAAAACAACAAAAGGAAGTGAATAATAACTTCAATATTTTTCCTTTGAAAATTTTAATTTTGTTATTTAATCCAAATAAGTATTAAATTTGAATTAATTTTCAAGTTTGAAATTTTCAATCTCATTGAAATTTAAATATCTATAGATATTTGCCTTATGCTCATCACTTAGCTTTTCGCTGACAATTTGTAAATATTCTTCCTTGCTTGGAATTTTACCCAAAATCGCACAAACTGCTGCAAGTTCTGCACTGCCTAAATATACTTTAGCGCCCATTCCCATACGGTTGTCAAAATTTCTTGTAGAAGTTGAGAAAACTACAGCTCCATCATTTACTCTAGCTTGATTACCCATACATAAAGAACAACCAGGAACTTCTATTCTAGCACCTGCTGCGCCAAAGATGCTGTAATAACCTTCATTAGTAAGTTGCGCTTTATCCATTTTTGTTGGAGGTACTACCCAAAGTCTGGTTTTAAGTATGCCTTTATCTTTTAAAATTTCTCCCAAAGCTCTATAATGTCCTATATTTGTCATACAAGAGCCTACAAAAACTTCATCTATATTTTTTGGACGCTTATCATCGGCTAAAATTTCACTCAAAGTCGCCACATCATCAGGGTCATTTGGACAAGCTAGGATTGGCTCTTTAATGTCGTTAAGATTAATATCTATAATATAAGCGTATTTTGCATCTTTATCTGCTCTTAAAAGAGTAGGGTTTTTAAGCCATTCTCTCATTTTTTCAGCCCTTCTGGCAAGGGTAGCTTTATTTTCGTATCCTGCTTCTATCATAGCTTCAATTAAAGAGATATTGGATTTGATATATTCGCTTACACTTTCTATGCTTAAATCCACACTGCAAGCAGCTGCAGATCTTTCAGCACTTGCATCACTAAGTTCAAAAGCTTGTTCGACTTTTAAGTTTGGCAAGCCTTCTATTTCTAAAATTTTTCCTGCAAAAATATTTTTCTTATTTTTCTTTTCAACGGTAAGTTGTCCTTGTTTGATTGCATAATAAGGTATAGCATTAACCAAATCTCTTAAGGTAACTCCAGCTTGTAATTCCCCACTAAAACGCACTAAAACACTTTCAGGTACATTTAAAGGCATAGAACCAGTAACCGCAGCAAAAGCCACAAGTCCACTTCCTGCAGGGAAAGAAATTCCTATAGGAAAACGCGTGTGAGAATCCCCACCCGTTCCTACGGTATCTGGCAATACAAAACGATTAAGCCAAGAGTGGATAACCCCATCACCTGGTTTTAAACTCACCCCACCACGACTTGTCATGAAATTGGGCAAGGTTTTATGTAAATTTGAATCGCTTACTTTTGGATAAGCAGCTGTATGGCAAAAGCTTTGCATTACAAAGTCTGCATTAAAACCTAGGCTTGCAAGTTCTTTAATTTCATCTCTAGTCATAGGACCTGTGGTATCTTGAGAGCCTACAGTTAAAGTCATAGGTTCTATATACATACCTGGACGCACACCTTCAACTCCACAGGCACGACCTAGCATTTTTTGAGCTAAGGTATAACCACCGCTTGAAGATTTAGGTTGTTCAGGTTTGGTAAAGATATTTTCACTTTCCATTCCTAAAAATTCTCTAGCCTTAGCACAAAGCCCACGACCTATGATAAGTGGGATTCTTCCTCCTGCTCTAACTTCATCTAAGAGAGTGTTTGGACTGAGTGTAAATTCTGCAATTGTAGAGCCATTTTTTATGATTTTTCCCTCATAAGGATGAATTTCAAACTCATCGCCCATTTCTAAGTTTGTTACATCACAGATGATAGGTAAAGCCCCACTATCTTGAGCAGTGTTAAAGAAAATCGGTGCTATGGTTGAACCCATTACTATACCACCGCTGTGCTTGTTTGGTACCCCTTCTATTTCTTTTCCTAAGTGCCATTGTATAGAATTTATTGCTGATTTTCTACTCGAACCTGTTCCTACAACATCACCTACATAAACCACTTCGCGACCGCTTTTTTTAAGCTCTTTGATTTTTTCTAAGGATCCTGCTTGTCTTACCTTTAGCATGGCATTTGCATGCAAAGGAATATCGCTTCTTGTAAAAGCATCTCCTGCAGGGCTTAGATCATCGGTATTTGTTTCCCCTGCTACTTTAAAAACTATACATTTAATCATTTGAGGTAATTTTTCTTTTTTGTTAAACCAGTCCGCATTTGCCCAGCTTTGTAAAACTTCTTTAGCGTGTGGATTGTTTTTGCTAAGTTCAGCTATGGTATGAAAATTATCATGAACAAAAATAATATTTTTCAACACTTCTGCAGAATCTTTGGCTATGTTTTCATCTTTTAAGGCATCGATTAAAACTTTAACATTATATCCGCCTAGCATAGTTCCAAGCATTCTTAAGGCTCTTTTTTTGTCTATATTTGGAGCACTGATTTTGCCTTTAAGTATAGAATCTAAAAATTCACATTTTACTAAAGCTGCATCATCAACACCAGGATTTACTCTATTTTCTAAAAGATTTGCAAGCTCTTCATTATTTTCATTTTCAAGTAATTTACAAAGTTCTCTAGTTTGATTTGCATTTAAAGGAAGGGGTGGTATACCCAAAGCGGCTCTTTCTTCAACAAGTTTATTGTATTCTTGCATAAAAGACATTTTCTACTCCTTAAATATTTTTTATTATAATTGTAGCTCTTTGAAGGATAAAAAATGTTTAAAGTTTATTATAAAATGCCTTTATGTTACCTATCTTTACATAGTGATGGAAAATTTTTAACTAGAGTCGATTTTTGTGATAATAAAAGATCAGAAAAAAATTGTAGTTTGCTTGACTTAGCAAAATATGAACTTGATTTATATTTTACTCATAAGCTTAGAAAATTTAGCATTCCTGTTTTGATACAAGGTACAGATTTTGAATCAAAGGTTTATAAGGCTTTAATGAAAATTCCTTATGGCAAAATAGCTACTTATAAAGATATAGCAGAAAAAATTAATCATCCCAAAGCTTTTAGAGCTGTCGGAAATGTAAATTCTAAAAATCAAATTCCTATTTTTATACCTTGTCATAGAGTTATTGCAAGCAATGGCATAGGAGGATATAATGGAGGGCTTGAAATAAAAAGATTTTTGCTTGAAAATGAAGGAGTGAATTTAAAATAAGCTTGGGGTTTGATTTTCTTTGTTTTCAAATTCTTGTTCAAAAATATCATAATTTTCAAGAATTAAACAATATTTAAATTTTTTTAATTTTCTTAAATCTGAAAGCTGATTATAGGAAAAATCACAAAATAAAGAATTTTTAGAAGCAATTTTAAAGTCTTTTATGTTTTTAAATTTTTCTTTCCAGAATTCAAAGGTATTTTGGTTGTTGCTTACAATAAACGCTTGAGAGCTTGAACCAAAAGGAGTGATTTCAAATTTATCATCAATAAAATAAATTTTAAAATCATCAATCTTATTAAAGTCAAATATTATTTTTTGACTTTTTTCTTTTAAAAAAGAAATAATTTTTGCAAAACTATTTGCGTAAAAAAAAGGCAAATTAAGATTTTTAAAATATAAATTTTCACAAATCAAAGTTGTAAAAAAGAAACTAGATCGCGATAATAAGGTAAAATTAGCATCTTTTGGACTATGAGAATAGGCACAAAGTTTATTTAAGTAATTTTCTTCACAGTAGCAAAAAATTTCACCCTTTTTTGCTTTGATTAGTTTTTCAAAATCAGCAAAAATATTTCCTTTTAAAATGTTAAAATAAAAAGCCTTGCAAAGACTTAGTTCGTAAGATTTAAAAAGTAAAAATTCATATTCTTTATCTTCACAAAAAAAGCGTAAAAATCTTACAAGAGCTTGTTCTAGATTTTCTACTCTAAAGTAAAAAATTTCTTTATCTTCAATAGTAATGTCATTTTCTGTAATTATGGCATAAGCGCCTTTTTTTATAGCTTGGGCAATTTCTTTTTTATCGTTATTAAAGAAGGCAAAGCCTGCTTTAAGTTCGTTTAAATTTATGGCAAAACCTTCCACGCTTAAAACGCTACCTTCATGAATGAGTGTCGCGTTTAAAAGTTCACCTAAATTGCTAATTTGCATATTTTAGCCTACTAAAGAACCGTTTTGCACAAGTTGTTCAGGGGTGATTAAAACAAGTTTATCTCCGCTTTTTGCAGAAAGTATCATACCATCGCTTTCATGTCCAAAAATTTTAGCTTTTTTGAGATTGCTTATAATGCAAACTTGTTTACCGATTAAATCACTGGCTTTATAGTGTTTTGCTATGCCTGAGAGTACTTGACGGATTTCTTTATCGTCAAGTTCGAGTTGAAATTTCAAAAGTTTTTCACTCCCTTCTATATTTTGACAATCAAGCACCTTAGCGACTTTGATTTCAATTTTTGCAAAATCATCGATTTTTATTTTAGGACTTTCTTCTTTTTTAGGTTCTTCTTTAATTTCTTGTTTTAAAAGAGCTTTTTCTACTTTTGGAAATAAAGCTTCGCAAGGATTTGCTTTAAAATCTAAAAGTTCATTATCAAGTATCATTTTTGCGTAATTTGTAGATGAAATTTCAAAATTTAAAGCTAAGGCCACCTTTTGACAAGACTTTGGTAGAGTAGGGCTTAATAAAAGGCTTGTTTTGGCTAAAATATTTGCACAAAGTGCAACTAAAGCGTTAGCTTGTTCGTGTTTGTTTTCTTTGATTAAATTCCAAGGTTCGTATTTGCTAATGGCTAAATTTGCTACGCTTAAGGCTTTAAAAAGTTCTTCTAAATAACGATTACACTGTAAGTTTTCTAAAAATTCTACCGCTAAATTTAAGTGTTCTTTTGCTTGATTTAATTCAGCATTGTAAAATTTTAAAACACCTTCTTTTGAAATATTTCCTTGAGAATATTTTGTACTCATACCTATAATGCGATTAAGTAAATTCCCAAATTCATTGCTTAGTTCAGCATTGATACGATTTATCAGCATATTTTCGCTAAAATCCCCATCATTACCAAAAGGTACTTCTCTAAGCAAGAAATATCTAAAAGCTTCGCTTCCATAGGCATCAACCACTTCTTTAGGTTTTACAACATTGCCTTTAGATTTGCTCATTTTTTCGCCTTCTTTAGTCCACCAGCCATGTGCACCTATAAATTTTGGCAAAGGTAAATCTACGCTCATTAAAAAAGCTGGCCAATAAATGGCATGAAAACGCAAAATATCTTTTCCTACTAAATGCACATGCGCAGGCCAAAATTTAGCATTTTCTCCCTTGCTTTGAAAATCAAGAGAGCTTATATAGATAAAAAGTGCGTCAAGCCATACATAAATAATATGTTTATCATCATTAATTTCTTGAGGCAGTTTAATCCCCCAATCAAAACTTGTTCTTGTAATGGAAAGATCTTTAAGGCCGCTTTGGACAAAATTTATAAGTTCGTTTTTTTTGTTTTTTGGTAGGATGGGATCTTTTTCTTCATACCATTGTAAAATTTTATCTTGGTATTTTGAAAGTTTAAAAAAATAACTCTCTTCTTTTAAAATCGTAGTCTTTTTGCCACAATCTGGACAAGAACAATCATTGATAAGCTGACTTTGAGTAAAAAAGCTTTCGCAAGAAATACAATAGTGTCCTTCGTATTCATCTTTATAAATATCGCCTTTTTGCCACATTTTTAAAAACATAGCTTTAACAAATTCAATATGCCTTGTATCAGTTGTTCTTGTGTAAATATCATAGGTGATTTCAAATTCATCCCATAATTTTTTAAATTCAAAACTGATTTTATCAGCATATTCTTGAGGAGTGGAATTTCTTAGTTTGGCAGCTTCTTCGATTTTTTGTCCATGCTCATCTGTTCCTGTTAGAAATCTTGTTTCATGTCCTTGCAAACGATAAAATCTTGCTAAAGTATCGGCTATGATGGTAGTATAAGCATGACCTAAATGAGGCACATCATTTACATAATAAATTGGTGTTGTAATATAACGCATTTTTTTCCTTTAAAAGTCAAATCCGCCTTCGGTTTTACCCTTAGACATACTGTTATAGACTGCATCAACATAATTTTTTCTAGTTTGGCAGTTAAAAATTTCATCGCAATTATAACAAGAGTTTAGGTTTTTTGAGTTTTGACATGAAAGTAAAATTTCTTTTTTTTTATCCATATCTTGCTCAAATTCATCTCTAGCTTCATTCATTGTAAGCCTTTAAAAGTTTTGAAATTTCATATCCTGAGCCAAAAAAACAAGGAGTTGTCGCATGGATTTTATCAAATTCAAGTTCAAGCAAGGAGTGGTTTTTTCCATTTGTAGTTTTTCCGCCTGCTTTTTCTATGATAAAGGCTAGAGGAAAGACTTCAAAAAGGGCACGAAGTTTGCCATTAGGCGCATCTTGTGTTGCAGGATAGCTAAAAATGCCACCCCCTTTTAATAAAATTTGATTGATATCGCTTACCATGGCTCCAGAATATCTTAAGCGATAGTCTTCATCAAAAAGATTTTTGATAAATTTAGCGTGTTTTTCTTCCCAAAATTTTTGCGTTCCACCTGTAGCATTAATCTTGCCTTTTTCATTCATTTTAAGATCTTTTATAAAAATAAATTCATTATTTGCATTTAAGCGATAAAGTTTTGGTTGATCTTCGCAAATCACAAGTTCTAAGCGCGCTCCATACATACTATAAAGTGCAGCTCTTAAATTTTTAGCACTTGCTTTTTCTTCATAGATAGCAAAAATAGAACCTATGGCAAAATTAACATCCATTAAGCTAGAACCATCTAAAGGATCATAAGCTACGATAAAATTTGCCCTCTCGTTAAGCGTTAAAATTTCGTCTTTTTCTTCACTTATGATGGCTTTAATGCTTGAACATTGACTTAGGGTTTTTGTGATGATCTCATCGCTTAAAACATCAAATTTGAGTTGAGTATCGCCTGTAAAATTTTGATTTTGACTGTAGCTTGTATCGGGAAATTTTAAAGCGTTAGAAATTTCTAAAACCGCTTTTTGTATATAAGAAATCACTTCTTGCATTTTATAATTCTCCTTGTAAATTTTTAGCATTTTTAAGTATATATCGACAAATAGCTTGTATATCGTTTAAATCAAGCCAAGTAAGATAAGGGTGAGAAATTTTTTCATAGCTTGCAATGGCGTTTGAAAAAGTAAAATAACTTTCATCAATTTCTTTACAAAATACGCTAATGCGTGGTAAATCAAGAGTTTTCAATCCTTCAACCAAACAAATGTCAAAATCAGGGCTTAATTTTAAAGCTTTTAAAATATCTCTATTTTCATGAGAGAAAAAAGTTGTTCTTGTAGGGCTTAAAACCATGACTTCAGCTCCACTTTGAAAAAATTTAAAACTATCTTTACCGTTAAAATCAAATTGAGCTTTATCAGCAGGATCATGTTTGATGATTAAAACTTTTAAATTTTGTTGCAAAAAGTTATCAGCTATTTTGGTGATGAGTGTGGTTTTTCCTGAATTTGAAGGCCCGCTAAAAGCTATAATAAGTTGTTTCATAAAATATACTCTTAATTTTTTTGTAAAATTATATCTTTTTAAACCAAAAAATAGGGTTAAAAGGTTACAATAATGCTAAAAAAATATGGAAAAAGAATGAAAATTTATAGTGTAATTTTAGGTGCTTTTTTGCTTGGAGCTTGTTCTTTAAAAGATCAGGCGATTGTGGATACAAATTTAAAATCTCAAACTTTAATGTTTACTCAAAAATATAAAATCACACAAGATAAGATTAATGCCATTATAACCATGTCTTATTTAAACCCAATTCTAGAGAAGACAAATAAAGATGATATATTAGCTTTATCTTTTACTCCAAATACATTAAAAATTCAAAATTTAGAAGTTTTTATCAATAATAAAAAAGCCAATATTGAAAAACTGGATGATGAGTATTTAAAATATATAATACAAAACAACTATACTGATTATTTTAAAGTATCTCTTCCTAGTGTCAAGGAAGAGACTAGGCTTGTAGCTAAGATTTGTTTAGATCATTTGTCTTGTTTTGAATTAAATTTTCAAAAATATCCGAAATCTTTATACTATCGTTCAGAAGATGTCGATACACAATATAATTAGCTAGAACTTTTTTTCCGTAAATTCGGCTTTCTTGATAAGGAACTAGCTCCATAGACAAGAAAGGTTCAAATTTGCCCGTCTTAAACATATCATTTCTTGCAAGCATACGGTTAGTAAATCCTATACCGCCATTATAAGCATAAGCGACAAAAAGTGGAGATTTTAAACGTGATTCAAGGTAATTTAGATGATAGTTTCCAAAGTAATATGCTATTTCAGGTTTAAACATAAAATCTTGATCGAAATTTGGAATTTTTAATTCTTTTTCCCCTATGTGATTGGCCAAAAATGGCATAAATTGCATCATGCCTAAAGCATAAGAAACTGAAATAGCAGTTGGAATAAAACGACTTTCTTGTCTGGCAATAGCTAAAATTAAAGCTTGTCTTGTTTTGTTATAGTCTTTTATATTGTCATAATAAGGCATTATAAAATAATGTTTTTTAAAATTATTTTTGCGTTCTAATATGTAAGCATAAATAGGCAAGGTTTCTTGCGTGTCAAATTCTTTTGCCAAGACATCTAGTTGACTTGCGTTAGCATCGCGAATTTGTTTGTTTATTTTTTGCCAAGCAAAAGGATCTTGCATATTAAAATTATTTTTTTTCTTGCTTGGATTAAGGCTTTCTATCTTTGGAAAAGGTGTGTTAGTAAGTTCTTTTGCGTAAAGACTATAAATATTTAAAGAAGAACTTTGCGATAAAGTTTTTAAATCTTCTTCATCGTTTTTAATCAACCACATCCAAAATATAGCATTGTCTTTATTATTTTGCGATTTAAAACTTTGAACCGCCTTTTTAAAAAAGTCATAAGCAAGCTCTGTTTTATCATAAGTTAAGGCATTAACTCCTAAATAGAAAGCAGAATCTTCACTTACATTTTCAGGATTTATTTCTAGCATAGAATGTCTAAATTTTGGATTTTCTTTTTTAATAATAATATTTTGCGCAAAATCTTTAAAACCAATGTGGTTTGGTAGTTTATTGACTAAACTTGTATTTAAGTCTAAGTCGTATTTTTTAGAATAATTATAAAGTTTAAAAAAACCATTAATATCTTCTTTTTGTACTATATAACTCATAGGATCAGAAGTATTAAAAGCTAGCAATAAATTTGTCAAATCAGGTCTTTGATTTTTAAAGGTTTGAGCTAAAGTGGTTCGGTCTTTGGAATTTAAACTCGCTATAAAAACTAATGAATTTAAGCGCACACTTTGACAAGTTAAATTTGCATCTAAGATAGTATTTGCTGTATAGGTATAGCATTTAGCATATTTTGGGTTGATATAAGGCTTTAAAGGGATGATTTTTTCAAGTTCGGATTTAATTTTTCCTATATAGCGAAAAATATGAGAATTTAAATCTTGTGCATCTTTTTTACTGATTTTATTTTTTTCTAAAAGCCTATAAATATAATAATCCTTAGCAAGTGAATTTTCTTCCTTTTTGAGTTTTTCTATGCTATATTGTGTAGCATTTAAGCTTGAAAAAATAAATAAAAAAACGAGTATTTTTTTTATCACAATATACTCCTTAAGATATTCCCAAGAAAAATGCCAAGAAACTGCAATGCTAAGACTATAATCAAAGGCGCAAGATCAATATTACCAATGCGTGTTGGAATTTTTCTAACTAAGGCGTAAGCAGGATAACTTAATTTATATAAAATTTGCACTATGGGATTATAAGGATCAGGGTTTACCCAGCTTAAAAGTGCTGTGATGATAATAATCCAAGTATAAATGTTAATGACAATTTGTAGTACTTGAAAAATAGAAATAATAAAAGAGTCTATAACCATAATTAAATCCTTGCTAATTCGTGAATAAAATTTTTAATATAAGGATAAAGATCACTAAGCTCAGGTCCGTGGATATTTCCTGTTAAAATTATCCTTAAAGGCATGAAAAATTTTTTACCTTTTAAGTCGCTTTTGCTTAAAAGTTCATTTTTAAAATCTTCATAGTTTTCAAAAAGTTCAATACCTTTTAAGAGTTCTTTTAAAATTTTACATTCTGTTTCAAACTCTCCAAAGTCTTTTGTGCTAAAAATAGCTTGCATTTTTTCTTTAAGTTCTTTTATGGTGCTTGCTTCTTGAGTGTAAAATTTAGCAAGCTGTGCAAGACCTTTGTTTAAATCTAAAATTTTATTAAGCTCATCATCTTTGATCATTTTGATATGTTCACGATTGATTTGTAAGAGTTTTTTAAGATCAAATCTTGCGGGAGCTTTTGAAACTTTAGAAATATCAAACCATTTTATAGCTTCTTCTAAGGTAAAAATTTCACAAGGAGTTTTATTGCCTAGCATGATCAGATAATTTGCGATTGCGCTAGGTAAAATTCCACTTTCAAGTAGCCATTTTACAGAAGAATGTGCTTCTCTCTTACTCATTTTAACACCTTCTTCGTTTAAAATGATAGGCAAGTGTGCATAAGTCATAGCTTTATTATAACCTAAGCTTGCGCGGATATGTTCTTGTTTTGGAGTGTTTGAAACATGATCTTCTCCGCGTATAATACAAGTGACATTTTCAAGCATATCATCAACCGCACAAGCAAAATTATAAGTTGGAGTTTTATCTGTTCTCATGATGACAAAAGAGTCTATGTTTTCAGGCTCAAAACTAAGCTCGCCTTTGATAAAATCAGTAAATTTCATAGTATGAGTAGGTTTTTTAAGACGGATAACAAAGGGTTTTTCACATTCTAAAACATCAATATCGGCTAGTTTTTCACAAGTGCCATCGTAGCGATAAGCTTTACCTTGTTTTTTAGCTAACTCTTTTTTTGCTTCAAGTTCTTCTTCAGTACAAAAACAAGCAAAAGCTTTTTTTTCGCTTACAAGTTTTAAAGCCATTTGGCGATGGAATTTTAAATTTTCACTTTGTATATAGTAATGCTGCCATGAAATACCAAAAAGATTTAAAATTTCTTTGATTTCTTCTTCTTTTCCTGCTATATTTCTAGCCTTATCAGTATCTTCAATACGTAAGATAAAATCCATATTTTTTTGTCTTGCACAGATATAATTAAAAATTGCTGCGCGTAAATTTCCTATGTGCATATCACCTGTGGGAGAAGGTGCAAAACGGTACATTTTATAGCCTTTAAAATTATTTAAAAGCTTATTATAACAGAAAAATTTATACGGATATTTAATTTTACTTGGTTATAATACTTTTATGATATTTTTAATTTTTTCTTTCATTGTATTATTGATTTTTGGCTTAGCAAATGTTTATATTTATAAAAGATTAATCAAGAAAATTACTCTTTTTAAGTATTTTTATAAAATTTTTGCCTTTATTTTTATTGTGCTTTTTTTAGCCCAAGCTGTGTTTTTAATATTTCGTAGAGATGAATATTTAAGTGATACTTGGTATGAAATTTTAGCCATGCTTTATGCGCCAACTTATTGTTTGTTTTTTATGACTTTAGCTTGGGATTTTATTAAATTGATTTTAGCTCTTATGGGTAAAAGAGATAAAAAATATAATCTTATTTTGCGTTTGATTTTTGAGCTTTCTCTTATAGTTTTAAGTGTGTTTTTAATTTATATAAGTATAAATAATGCTCTAAAAATACCTGAAGTAAAGAGTGTTGATGTTGAAATACCAAATCTTAAACAAGATCTAAAAATTGCCATGCTTACCGATATACATTTGGGTAAAAATTTGCATGAAAATTTTTTAGATAAGCTCATCACTAAAGTGAATTTGCAAAGTCCTGATATGGTTGTAATAGTAGGAGATCTGATTGATGCTAATCCTAAAGATTTAAAAAATTACATCTCAAAACTTAATGATTTTAACTCCACTTACGGAACTTTTTATGCTTTGGGAAATCATGAGTATTATCATGGTATCAATGAAGTTTTGGATTTACTTAGAAAACATACTAATATGAAAATTTTAGTCAATCAAAATTTAGATTTAGGTTTTATAAATATTGCTGGACTTGGAGATTTAGCCGGACTTGATAAGGGTTTATATGCTCCTGATTTAGCAAGAATAAAAGTGGATTTAAATACAAGTAAAGCTAGTATTTTACTCACACATCAACCTAAAACAGCTTTGCTTTATGATTTAAGTGATTTTGACCTTGTTTTAAGTGGGCATACGCATGGAGGGCAAATTTTTCCTTTTATGTTTTTAGTTAAACTTCAGCAAGGTTTTGTTCATGGGCTTTATAATTTAGGAGAAAAAACTAAGCTTTATGTGAGTAGTGGCGCAGGATTTTGGGGGCCAAGTCTTAGAGTTTTTGCTCCGAGTGAAATAGTGATTTTAAATTTAAAAGGAAAAAAATGAGTTTTTCAAAAGAAAGTTCGAGGCTTTTTGGTTTTGTAGCAGGGATTAAATTTCCTAAAATGATACAAAAAGTTATTAATGAAAATTATGTTAAGTATTTTAATATCGATATGAGTGAATTTAAATCTCCTTGTGAATACGAGAGTTTAAATGCTCTTTTTACAAGAACTTTGCACATTCCAAGAAAACTTGAAGAAGGTTTTATCAGTCCAAGTGATGGTAAAATTTTGGAGTGTGGAAGTACTTTTTTGGCAAATGAAGAACATTTTGCTTTTTCTATAAAAGGGCATACTTATAGCGTTGAGGAGCTTTTAAAAGATAGCTTTGAAAAAGATGAGCTTAAAAATGGGCTTGATTATGTCAATATCTATCTTTCTCCAAAAGATTATCATCGTTATCACAGCCCTTGTGATATGCAAATTTTAAGTGCAACTTACACAAGCGGCGCCCTTTATAGTGTAAATGAAAAGTATTTAGAACGCATTAGTAATTTGTATGTAAAAAATGAAAGAGTGAGTTTAAAATGTCAAAATGAAAAAGGTATTTTTTGGCTTGTTTTTGTAGGAGCGCAAAATGTAGGAAAAATGCGTTTTAATTTTGATACAAGCATACAAACCAATGCTAAAATTTCTCATAATTTTACTAGAAAATATGAAAATTTAAATTTCAAAAAAGGCGAAGAACTAGGAAATTTTGAACTGGGTTCTACTATAGTTTTAATCTCTCAAAAAGGGATTTTAAATTTTAATTTAAAAGCAGGGCAGGGCATTAAATTTGGAGAAAAAATAGCGGATTAGTTTTTAGGAGTTTTATTTGCCATTTGATAGATAAAGGCAAAAACTTCAGCTACAGCTTTATACATATTAGGTGGAATTTCATCGCCTAAGTCAAGTTTGCTTAAAATTTCTATTAAATCTTCATCTTCTTTAATGGGAACTCCGTGTTCCTTGGCTAAAGAAATAATTTTAGCAGCGCTTTCACCTTTGCCACTTGCAAGCACTTTTGGGGCAGAGTTTTTTTCTTTTTGATAGCCTAGAGCTACAGCTTTTTTAATCGATCTTTTGATTTTGCTCATACTTTTTTATCCATACCCATTTCAAGATCTAAATTTTTCATATTTCTAGTATCAAATTTACTTCTTATGATATCACCTACAAAGAAATTTGCACTTAAAAGTCCTGCTTTATTGATATTTCTTTTAAGCTCATGGGCATTTTCATAGATGGTTTTTCTAAATTCAATATTTTCTGCCATAATATTAATATCTATATATTTTTCATTATTTAAAGAAATAAGAATTTCCAAATCCCCAAGTTTTGCAAATTCGAGTTTAATCTGAGCAAAAAATTTATCCTTTTTTCCGCGTCTAAACATAATTTTAGAATCATTTAAATCATCCCAAGAAAAAGGCAGATAAGTATTGATAGAATCATTAGCTAAAGACATAAGCTGATTGATTTCAATTTGTGCTAAAAGACGATTAGCTTGATTATATACAGCTTCATTGCCTTCATTTTTAGCCAAATTTGAAATTTGCAAAAGTGTTGATTTTACATCATGATGTAAAGATTCAGCTATATCTTGTTCTGTTTTTGGTTTAATTTGCGCTAGATCTTTGGTAGAAAGATTGAGTTTGTGTTCGAGATTTTTAAGTTCTGCTTGATTAAGCTTGGCATTTTGAGTATAGGGTTCAAGTTCTTTCAAGCTTTCATTAAGTCTACGAGAAAGATTGTTTAAATTTTTACTTAAATCTTGCACTTGTTCTAGATCTAAATTCTCTACATTAAATGCTAAATTTTTTACAATATTTTGTTTTATAAATTCCTGATTTTTAAAAATATTTTGCATGGTTTGGTTATTGTTAGATTGAATATTTTGAGAATTATTTAAATTTTGCGTATTGTTTGTGTTAGGATTTGAAGTGTTGGTATTTGTATTGATTGAAGTTTTGTTTTCTGTTTTTGTTTCATAAAATTTTGGATTTTCTTTGATATTTTCTTTTGATTTTTCTTGTTTTCCATCTTTAATTTTTTCTTGGTTTGGAGTAGAGTTTTTTATATCATTGTCTGGCTTATTTTCTGTTTCATTGTTTTGAATATCATTTTTTGTATCTTGAGTATCTTCTTCGTGAGTTTTTATATCAGAATCTAAATTTTCATCTTCTTTTATATCAGTTTCTTTTGCATGCGAATTTTCTTCGTTTTTTGAATCTTGCTTAATATCGGTTTTAGTATCATCTGTGAGAGTTTCTTCTTTTGATGCTTTTATATGTTTTTCTTCATCTTGGTTTTTTGTGTTATGATTAAGTTTTTCTTCTTTCATATTTTCTTTGTTATTTAAAAGATTTTCTAAAATATTTTCTTTATCTTGTATTTTAGAAGCTTGATTGCCTAGTATATTTTTTAAAGTATTTTCAAGTTTTTCAAAGGCGGTAGCAGTTTGCTTAAGGATGTTTGGATCTTTTATCATTAAATTTTCTGGCTTATTAAGAGCTTTGAAAAAATCATTTTTGATGGAATTTAATTCTTTTAAAATTTTATTAGCTATAGGGGTGATTTTTTCTTGAGCATGACTGGGATTTTTACTTATATAATTTTTAAAATTTTCCAATTTAGAACTTAAATTTAAAAGTGCTTTAAAAGAACTTTGATTTAAAATTTGCTTATTTTCATTTTTGCTAGAATTAATAATATTTTTTAATTCTTTTAAAGTGTCTTTTGGGCTTAAATTTGTATTTGCAAGCTGGGCTATCTGAACGCTTAGTTTTTCGCTACTAAGACCTTTGATTGTACTTAAAAGAGAGTGAAAACTTTTGGGTAGTAATTCTTCGTTTAGGGCATCTTTTAATTTAGCTTCTAAAAATACGCCTGAATTTTTAAACAAAGGAGCTAAGTTATTGTTTTTTATTTCACTGGCAGGTTTTAAAATTTGATTTAATCTATCTAAAACTTGTGTAAAAGTATCGCTTTTTGCAAGTTCTGTACTTAAAGTTTTTAATTCATTAGCAAAATTAGGAGCTAAATTTAAATTTTTTCCTTGTTTAAGTACAGGGGAGTCGGGATTTTTTTGAGCATTAATTTGATCTAAAAGTTTATTAACAAGTTCTTTTAATTTGGTACCTGTTTCATTTTGAACAAATTTTGCTAGTATTTCCTCACTACTAGCGTCCTTGCTTAAACCTAAATTTTGCTTTAAAGCTTGTGCAAGTGCTTCTTTTGGATTGTCTTTTAAATTTGTTTTATCTTTTGAAGCAGAGTTATCTACTTTTAAATCATTTTTTTGCGTATTGGCAATTTGACTTGCTAGTTGAGTATTAATCATCAAATATCACCATATTTCCAGGCTTTTTCTTAAATTTTTTATTTAAAATATTTGGTTTATTGATAGCAAAAAGAATTAAAAATGCTAAAGAAATTATATAAAACCATATAAAACCTTTGATTTCAAAATATTGCATTAAAAAACCTAAAATTAAAGGGCCAAACAAAGAGCCCAAAGAATAACAAAAAAGAACCCCACGACCTAACTCTACGCCTTTATTTTTGCTTACTAAAACATCATTTGCTCTAGCAAGTGCTAAAGCATATAAACAAAATATTCCTATACCAAGAGTAATTCCTAAAAAATATTGCATATACAAGTGAAGTTTAAAAAAGATAAATATAAGCATAGTGATAAATCCTATGCTTGCACAAGTGATAATAGCAAATTTGCGACCAAGTTTATCTGAAATAGTTCCTATGATGGTTTGTGCAATAAAACCACCTAAAACCCCACAAAATATAAAATAAGAAACCGCTTTTGTATCAAAACCTTGCAAAAGTATAAATAAAGATGCCATAGAAAAAAAGCCATTTATAAGCATTCCAGCTATAAAGCTTGTGACGATAGCTAAGGGAGCTATATCAAAAATTTTAGGTATAGAAATAGGACTTGATGCGGGCAAAACAGGTTCTTTGATTTTAATTAGATTTAAAGGTAAAGATGAAAGTAAAATTAAAGTTGCACTGAGAATAAATACACTATGTTTGCTCAAATTTAACGCTATGATTAAAACTCCAATACCAAACGCAAGATAAAAAACAATTTCATAAAAACCTAAAATTCTAGATCGAATGGCATTTTTGCTTTTTTCATTAAGCCATGATTCTATGACCATTAAAAGACCATAGTAGCAAATTCCTATGAAAAATCTTAAAACAGCCCAAAAAATAAGATTTTCGCTTACTGTATGAAGCATAGCTGAAATTCCAAAAATAGCACCAAATAGCCCAAAAGAGCGTATATGACCTATACGAGAAATAATTTTATGAGCACTGATAGTTCCAACAAGAGCGCCTACAAAAAAACAAAAACTTACTACTCCAACAGCTAAAGAACTTTCTCCGTTTTCTTTTAATATAACACCTATAGAGCTTACTATCAAGGCATTACCTGCAAATAAAAATGCCATACCAGCAAAAAGTGCTGTCATTGATTTAATAATTTTTTTTGGACTCATACTTTTTTATATATAAAATAAAAATAAATACACAAACTAGCAAGGATGAAATTCCACAAATATAAGCAAAGATATCTAATTTATCTTGGCGATGTAAAAATAAAAATCCAGCAACCAATATTACATAAGCCATCAATTTAAAGAGAGTAAAAAACATAGCAAAAAAATGGATTTTCTCTTTAACATTTGGCTTTAAATCGTCTTTTAGAACTTTAAAATGAATAATTTTTGATAAATTTTGTTTTTTTTTGATAAAAAGTGACGAAATGAAATTAAAATCTTTTTCATAATTTTTTGATTTTTTTATAATGACTTTTTTATAATTTAAATAAGAAGCAAAAATAATCAATAAAACACTAAAAAAAGCTATTTCATAGCTTAAAAATGTATCTAATTTAAAATGATTTAACGATGAAAATATGATCCAAAAAAATAAATGAATAATGGCAAAAATACAAAATAGAGCTTTTTTATGTTCCATTATTTATTCTTTTCTTTTTGAATTTTTTCTTTGATCAACTCATCTCTTTCTTTAAATTCTTCATAGCTTTTTACTTGAACTTTATAAGCTTTATAAACATTAAGTATAGCGGCACCGATCCCCCAAAAAACTCCAAGCCAAAAAAGCCAAGGATAAGGAGTAAATTTTTTAAGCAAGTATCCTATTCCCACACCTATAAATACAGCAACAACCATAGAGATACCAAGACTTAAACCATCCGCAGCTTCAAGAGTTTTGCGAATGATTTTTTGTCTTTTGCTGTTGGAATTTTCTAAGTGATTTTTTTCTTCTTTTAAAATATTACTCATATTCTTTTAAAGCTTTCCCTAATAGCCTCTAATGTTGTATCTATAATTTTATCATCCATTTTTGAACATATAAAGCCTGTTTCAAATTGAGAAGGTGCTAAATAAATTCCATTTTCAAGCATATTTTTGTGAAATTTTGAAAATAATGCTAGATTAGATTTTAATGCATCTTGGTAGTTTGATACAGGATCTTTGGTGAAAAAGTATCCAAACATAGAACCTACATGACAAGCTTGCAGTGGAAGTCCTTTTTCATCTGCTAATTTTTTCATTCCTTGGGTAAGTTTTTTTGCTAATTTTCCAAGTTTGTCATAAAGCTTGGTTTTCTTTTTGGCTTTTGTAAGACTTGCTATACCTGCAGCCATTGCCAAAGGATTTCCACTTAAAGTTCCTGCTTGATAAACTCCACCCAAAGGACTTAAAATATTCATAATTTCAGCTCTAGAAGCAAATGCTGCTGCAGGTAGACCGCCTCCTATTACCTTACCAAAAGTAATTATATCTGCTTGGATATGATTGATTCCATAGGAACCAAGGTAAGATGCTCTATATCCACTCATTACTTCATCAAAAATCAGCAGAGTTTGATTGTTTTTACAGATCTTAGCAAGTTCTTCTAAAAAATCTTGTTTAGCTGGAACTAACCCCATATTTCCAGCAATAGGCTCAATGATAACACATGCAATATCTTTATTTTTTTCAAAAAGCTCTTTAACGCTATTTATATCATTATATTTTGCTACTAAAGTGTATTTAGCTACATCTTCTAAAACACCTAAAGAACTAGGAGAGTTAAAAGTAGCAGCACCACTTCCTGCACTCACTAATAATGAATCAGAATGCCCGTGATAACATCCTTCAAATTTTAAAATTTTATCTTTTTTAGTAAAGCCACGGGCAAGACGAATAGCACTCATGGTTGCTTCTGTTCCACTGCTTACAAAGCGGATCTTTTCTAAATGAGGAAAATCAGATAAAACAAGCTTGGCAAGTTCAGTTTCTAATAAAGTCGGAGCTCCAAAACTTGAACCTTTATGAAGTGCTTTTTGACAAGCTTTTTGTATATCTTTATCGCAATGTCCAAAAAGTAAAGGCCCCCAGCTTTGAACATAGTCTATATAAGAATTTCCATCTATATCGAAAATATAAGCACCTTTTCCATGAGAAATAAATTTTGGCTCACTTTGAACATTTGCAAAAGCACGAACTGGAGAATTTACACCGCCTGCGATGAATTTACACGCTTCTTTAAAAGCTTTTTTGTTTGTCATTTTTCTTCCTTGCTAAATTGCTTGATGTAATTATATAAAGTTACAATTTCATCATTTGTTAAAGAGTAATTTGGCATGATTGATTTTGCGTCTTTACTCTGATTAAGAGAATTTTTAAAATTCTCAAAACTAAGATTTTGTATACTTGGAACTTTATAAGCTGTTTTAATACCATTTTTCATATAATATCCTAAAATTTGTTCGCTTCCATCTGCTCCATGACATTCTTTACAACTAATGCCCCTTGGATTTTCATAAAGCATTTTAGAGTATTCTTTAAGAGTGATAAAATCAGCACCAAAAAGATTGATACTAAATAAAAAAAACATTAAAACAATTTTCAAAGTTTCACCTTGTTAATGAAGTTTTAATATGATACAATTTTTACTTTAAAAAAGTGATTAAATTTATAGAAGGAAAATAATGACTTTGCTTGATGGTAAAGCTTTAAGTGCAAAAATCAAAGAAGAATTAAAAGAAAAAAATCAATTTTTGAAAAGCAAAGGGATTGAAAGCTGTTTAGCTGTTATCTTGGTTGGAGATAATCCTGCAAGTCAAACTTATGTAAAATCTAAGGCTAAAGCCTGTGAAGAATGTGGAATTAAATCTTTAGTTTATCATCTTAATGAAAATACTACACAAAATGAACTTTTGGCATTGATTAATACCTTAAATCACGATGATAGTGTTCATGGAATTTTGGTTCAGCTTCCCTTACCTGATCATATTTGTAAAGATTTAATACTTGAAAGTATTATAAGTAGTAAAGATGTTGATGGCTTTCATCCTATTAATGTAGGATATTTAAATTTAGGCTTAGAAAGTGGGTTTTTGCCTTGTACTCCACTTGGAGTTATGAAGCTTTTGAAGGCTTATGAAATTGATTTAGAAGGAAAAGACGCTGTTATTATAGGTGCTTCAAATATAGTAGGTCGTCCTATGGCTACTATGCTTTTAAACGCTGGAGCTACAGTAAGCGTTTGTCATATTAAAACCAAAGATTTGAGCCTTTATACTAGGCAAGCTGATTTGATTATAGTAGCAGCAGGTTGTGTGAATTTACTTCGATCGGATATGGTAAAAGAAGGAGTGATTGTTGTTGATGTTGGAATCAATCGTCTTGAAAGTGGAAAGATAGTTGGAGACGTGGATTTTGAAGAGGTATCTAAAAAATCTAGTTATATAACTCCTGTTCCAGGTGGAGTAGGTCCTATGACTATAGCCATGCTTTTAGAAAACACAGTTAAATCTGCTAAAAATAGACTTAATTAGGGAAAATCTATGGAAATTTTAAAGAAATTATATAAATTTTCACAGTCTTGGACTGGAACTGTAGTTATTGTTCTTTTGGTGATTTTTTTCTTTATACAAGCTTTTGTTATTCCTTCTGGTTCTATGAAAAACACCTTATTGGTAGGGGATTTTTTATTTGTTAAAAAATTTAGCTATGGTATCCCAACTCCTCATATTCCTTGGTTGGAAATTCCTGTTTTGCCGGATTTTAATAAAGATGGGCATTTGATAAAAGCACAAGGGCCACAAAGAGGAGATATAGTTGTTTTTAGAAATCCTAGAAATGAAAAAGAACACTTTGTAAAGCGTTGTGTAGGCACAGGAGGAGATAGAATAATTTATGCAAATAAAACACTTTATGTAAGAATGCATGAGGGTGATGAATTTATGAAAGAACATTATCCGAATGATCTTGTTACTCTTGGAAGGCAAATTTATGTAAAAGAACCTTATAAACAAAAAGGTATTCATTATGATCCAAAAAAAGATATAGAAAGCGATATTTTACGCTTTCTTAGTATAGGTGATTTTGCCATGTCTCCAACTTATATTAAAGAACTTGGAAATCATATAGGTTTTAGCGGCGGAAATGCTTATGTTTTTGATGTACCTGAAAATGAGTATTTCATGATGGGTGATAATCGTGATTATTCTTATGATAGTCGTTTTTGGGGTTCTGTTCCTTATAGGTTGATAGTAGGTAAACCTTGGTTTGTATATTTCTCTTGGGATAAAGATAAAAATGTTCGCTGGGAAAGGATAGGGCGTTTTGTTGATACCTTGGAAAATGATGAACAATATATCCATGATCATGATGATGAGGATAAATTAAGCTAATGTTTGTGAAAAACACAAACATTATATTTTTAAAAGCGTGATTTCATCACCTTTTTTTAATTCACTTGTATTTTCTTCGCTTATAAGTAAAAACTCACTTTTAATAAGTGGAAGTATCATACCAGATCCAAATTTATTTTCATTAAATGGTGTAAAAATATCTTTTTCTAAATTTCCTAAAATGAGATTGTTTCTTCCACTTTTAAGCTTTAAATCCATACCCATTGTAGCATGAAATTTTAAAGGATTGTCTAGGTTTCCACTTAATAAAGCAATAATTTTTTTAGCAAAAATAAAACAAGAAAGATAAGCTGCCATAGGATTTCCTGGTAAAATCAATACGAAATTTTCACCTTTTCTATAAAGCTTAGTAGGTCTTGCAGGGCGTGCTTTTAGTCCTTTAAAAAGCGGAGTAAAGCCTAATTCATCTAAAGCTTTTTCCATAAAATCAGCCTCGCCAACGCTTGCACCTCCTGAAGTGATTAAAAGATCAAAATTTGTATTTTCTAAAGCCTCTTTAGTGCTTTTAAAAT
The DNA here is from genome assembly GCF_004378995.1 of Campylobacter sp. US53. Lineage (NCBI taxonomy): Bacteria > Pseudomonadati > Campylobacterota > Epsilonproteobacteria > Campylobacterales > Campylobacteraceae > Campylobacter > Campylobacter sp. US53. Next base: position 37,596 of record NZ_RYYH01000005.1, read on the forward strand.
CATCTTTAATAATACCCAAATAAGAAGCATTTTGAAGCATGGTTAGTAAAGGCAAAGCATTGGCATTATAAATACTTTCTTCATCGCATTCTTGCCAAGGTTCTTTTAGCTCATTTCCACTTGAAAAAATACCTATGCGAATTTTTCTTATGACTTCTATTTTATAAAGCCCTTGAGAAGCAAGCAGGGCGATATGTTTATCATTAAGTTTGGTGCCTTTTCGAAGTAAAATTTCACCCTTTTTTAATTCTTCGCCTTTATAGCGATAGGCATTGTATTGTTTAGGGGCTTTTTTAATGATGAGTTTATTTTCTTCTATATACTCATCTTCTAACATTAAGATAGTATCAGCATTTTTGGGCATTTTAGCCCCTGTCATGATTTTATAGCATTCATTCTTAGCAACTGTATAAAAATTTTTATCTCCTGCAAAAATAGTCCCTTTAATCTCCAAAGCCTCATTGATATCAGTATAATTAAAAGTATAGCCATCAAGAGCAGCATTGTCAAAACTGGGTAGATTTTTTCTAGCGTATAAATCTTTAGCTAAAATTCTATCTTTTGCTTTTTCAAGGCTAATAAGTTCACTTTCATCTAAGCATGAAATTTGATCTTCTAAGTCTTTTAAGGTTTTAAAGATATTTTTCATTCTTCAAGCCTTGTGATTTTAGCCCCTAAGCCTTTAAATTTTTCTTCTAAATTTTCATAACCTCTATCAAGATGATAAATTCTATGGACTTTGCTTGTGCCTTTAGCTGCAAGAGCTGCTAAGATAAGGGCTGAAGAAGCACGCAAATCTGTAGCCATGACATCAGCAGCGTTAAGTTCTTTTCCGCCTACTATAGTAGCAATATGGCCATTGAGTTTAATATCCGCACCCATTCTTAAAAGTTCACTTACATGCATGAAACGATTTTCAAATAGTCTTTCATCGATAATACTAGTTCCATTAGCTTTTAAAGCTAGTGCCATAAACTGTGCTTGCATATCGGTTGGAAAGCCTGGATATTCGCTTGTCATGATTTCTACAGGTTTAATTTCTTTAGCAGGAAGTAGGGTGATGCTATCATCTGCAATCAAAGTTTCAAAACCCATTTGATGAAGTTTTGCTAAAACTGCACTAAGATGAGTGGCGTTAACTTTATCTAAAGTAATTTTAGAATTTGTAATAGCCCCTGCACAAAGATAAGTTCCTGCCTCAATTCTATCAGGTATAACGCTAAATTCTTTAAATTCTAAAAGTTCTCCATCGCTACCATAAATTTCAAGTTCATCTGTGCCTACGCCTTTGATTTCAAGTCCTGCGTCTTTTAAAACTTCGCAAAGTTGAACTACTTCGGGTTCTTTTGCAACATTTAAGAGCTTGGTTTTACCTTTAGCTAGAGCTGCTGCCATGATGATGTTTTCACTACCTGTAACCGTGATTTTATCAAAAAGAATTTCATTGCCTTTTAAATTTCCACTAGCTACGACATAGCCTTGTTTGATTTGTATATTTGCCCCCATTTTTTCCAAGGCTAAAAGATGTAAATCAATAGGTCTTTGTCCTATGGCACATCCACCAGGCAAAGATACTTCACAATGCCCAAAACGAGCAAGCAAAGGCCCTAGAGTAAGTATAGAAGCACGCATTTTACGTACAATGTCATATTTGGCTATGGTTTGATTAAGAGTGTTTGTGTTTAATAAAGCACTATTGTTTTGAAAATTGACTTTAGCTCCTAAATTTTCTAGCAAAGATATAAGAGTTTTTATATCAGCAACATTAGGAACATTGTTGATTTTTACTTCATTTTTAGCAAGTATGCTTGAAACGATCAAGGGTAGGGCAGCATTTTTTGCTCCACTTATTGTAACATTTCCGCTTAGATGATTTGTGCCTTCGATTTCTAGATAAGTCATATTTTTCCTTGAAAAAGTTTAAAAATGCATCATTATAGCATTCTTAAACTTTTGAAAAAATATAATCAAGCTTGTTGGCTTTGGAGTTCTTGAATTTGAGCTTGAATAGTTGAAGCTTGGGCATTTAATGTTGCTATTTGACTTTCAATACTTTTGATTTGATCCTCATTAGCTTTAGACATTTTTGCAGTTAGTTCAACAATTTTTGCTTGAATTTCTGCAAGCTTCTGTGTTAATTCTGTAAGTTTATCTTCACTATTGCTGCTACTATCTTGTTGCGTGTTGTTTTGTGCGTTTAAAGCTTGAGCTGGAGCTTGAGAATTATTTTGATTAGAAGTATTTATTTTTCTTTGGCTTCTTTGCTGATATTTACCTCTACAGCTGGATTTTGCGCTAAAGTGTTTTGTTCTTGATTTTTAGAGTTTTGATTTTCTTCGTTTGAGTTGACTTTAACATATTGACTCAAGCTATTTAAGGAATTGTTAATTTGCATATTTTCTCCTTAATTTATAATATATATTACACTAAATCGACATTATTTTAAAAAAATATACTATAATTTAAAATAATTTTTATTAAGGTTTGCAATGGGCGTATTTTTAGTTCTTTTGGGAGGTATTTTTTGGGCTATTAGCGGTGTTTTAGCTGAATACCTTTTTAAAAATAATTATAGCGTAGATTGGGTTTGTTTTTATAGGCTTTTATCTACAGGGTTGATTTTGATTTTTTTAAGTTTTAAAGCTCAAAAGATTTTAGTTTTTACAAATTTAAAAGAAAGCTTAAGTATTTGTATGTTTGGATTTTTTGGGCTTTTGCTAACACAATTTGGTTATTTTAAGGCTATTTATTATACCGATGCTGGAACTGCAACTATGATACAATATTGTGCACCTTTGATTATAATGCTTTATTTGTGCTTTAAAAATAAAAAATTTCCTAAATTGATAGAAATTTTGGCTTTGATTTTGATTATTTTTGCTTTGTTTTTGATTATTTTTGCTTTGTTTTTGCTTGCAACTAAAGGAGATATTGAAGCGGTGGTTTTAAATTATTGGGGTATTTTTTGGGCTGTTATAGGAGCTTTTGGGGTTGCTTTTTATTCTTTAAGCGCTAGAGAAGTGATATTAAAATATGGTCTTTTTTGGATAATGGGTTGGGCGAGTCTTTTTGCTTCTTTTGTATTTTTATTAATCTTGCAATTTGATAAGGGTTTAATTCACTATGCTTTTAACTTAAAAGCATTTTTTTCTATGGGCGGGATTGTCTTTATCGGAACTATAGGGGCTTTTTGTTTATATTTAAAAGGAGTGGAATATATAGGTGCTCTAAGGGCTAGTATGATTGCCTCTATAGAGCCTGTAGCAGCTGCTTTGATGAGTTTTTTATTTTTAAAAACCCATTATAGCTTGCTTGATATTTTTGCTTTTGCTTTAATTATATTGAGTGTTATTTTAAATGCAAAAAAGACTAAAGTTTCATAAAGTTTTTAAGTATTTTTTTACCTTTTTGAGTTAAAACCGCTTCAGGGTGAAATTGCAATCCATAAATAGGATATTTTTTATGTTTAATTGCCATAATGATATTTTCTGAATTATGAGCTAAAATTTTGCATTTTTTAGGCATAGAACTAATATGTAAAGAATGATATAAACAAATTTCAATTTCTTTTTTAATACCTTTAAAAATAGGATCTTTTTTAAAATAAAGTTTAGAAATTTTACCATGCATGGGATTTTGCATTTTAGAAACCCTACCGCCAAAAACTTCAGCTATACACTGATGCCCTAAACATATACCTAAAATTTTTTTGTTTTTTTTAAAATATTTGATTGCTTTTAAGCTTAATTTAGATTTCTTAGGAGAATGAGGGCCAGGAGAGATGATAAGATGAGTAAAATCAAATTTTTCTAATTCTTTAGCTTTTTTAAAGGCATCGTTTTTTATCACTTTACATTCAAAACCAAGTTCTTTAAGATAATAGATGATGGTATAACTAAAAGAATCATAATTATCTATAAATAAAATTTTCTTCATTGTAATTTTACCTTTTTTAAACCACGCACGGAATTAATGCAATAAATATTTTCTGCTTCAAATAAATCTTGTTTAAATAATGCTTTTTCTTTTATTAAACCAAGATTGACTAAGAAATTTCTATATACACCATTTAATATACCACTTTGAATTTGTGGAGTATAAAATTGAGCGTTTTTTTCTAAGATGAGATTGGTTCTTGAGCCTTCGCAAAGTTCATCTTTTTCGTTAAAAAAAGCTATGTCATAACACAAGTTTTGCTGCCATTTGTATGAGTGTTGATTATAAAAAGTACGCAAAGAGCTTTTGTGATAGAGATTGTCACTTTTTGAGTTAATTTTATCATCACTTAAAAGCAAAATATCGTTTGAATTTTGTTTTGAGGCACTTTGTTGAATTTCGTATCTTCCGTCTTTGTATAAAATAAGCTTTAAAATTCCTTCTTTATGTGGATTTTTAAAGGGTAGGGGAAAATTATAAAATAAAGAATGTTTTTTGTGGAAAATTTTTTCATCGAGTTTAAAAAGTGTAAAATTTTGATATTCTTTATAAGAACTTTTTTGGTTTAAAATATTATAAAAATCTTTAAAGAGCTTGTGAGTATTAAAATTAAATTTAAGAGCTGAATTTATAAGCCTTAATAAATGTTCTTTTAAAAATAAAATTTGAGAATTTTTAAAATACATGGTTTCAAAAAGATGAAAATCACAAGGATTTAAGATCGCGCTTTTAAGTTTTAATTCTTCAAATTCATCTTTGAATTTTGAGTCCCAAACCAAGCCACTACCCGTGCTATAAGTATAAATTTCATCTTGTTTTTCTAAGGTGCGTATAGCTACGCTAAATTTATTTTTATTTTTGTGTATTAAACCTATAGTTCCGCAGTAAATACCACGATCTCTTTGTTCTAATTCTTCAATAAATTTAATACTTTCAAGCTTTGGGGCACCTGTAATAGAACCACAAGGAAAAAGGGCTTTAAAAATTTGATATAAAGAAATATTTTTTTTAAGTTTTCCTTGTACGCTTGAAGTCATTTGATGTAAAGTAGGGTGACTTTGAATTTCAAAAAGTTTGGTTTTTAAGCTTTTTTTTGTGATGATTTTTGAAAGATCGTTACGCAAAAGATCACAAATCATAACATTTTCACTTAGATTTTTTGTATCATTTTGCAAGAAAATTTTATTTTCTTCATCTTTTATATGATCTTTATCACGCTTAATCGTGCCTTTCATAGGTTTTGTAAATATTTTTCTTTTTTTGGTTTTGAAGAAAAGTTCAGGAGAAAAGGATAAAATTTCTCTTGTTTCATCTTTTATAAAAGCTTTAAATTCAGTATCTTGTCTAGAAAGCAAAAGTTTAAAAAGTTCAAAAGAATCCATTTTGCTATGAAATTTAAAATTTTGAGTAAGGTTGATTTGATAAACTCTTCCTTTGGAGATCGCCTCTTTAACTTTAAAGAAATTTTCTTTGTAATTATCTTGATCTAAAAAATTTATAAATTCAGGAATAAATTTTTCTTCATCGATATCCTCTTTTTGAAATTTTTTTCTTTTTTTAAAAGCAAAAACAGACAAACAAGCTTTTTTGCTTGTGAAATTTTCATCTTGAAAATATCTATATAGCCTATAATCAGCAAGCATTAAAATATAAAAATCATTTTTATATTTTTCTATAAATTTAAAGCATTTTTTACTTTCTTTGTGGTTAAAGGCTTTTAAAGTATGTTTTAAATCATAGTAAAAATATTTACCAAAAATAGCATAGTTTTCAAGAGTCACTTAATTCCTTTGCAACCTGTGCGGCAAGTTTTAATTTATCATTATCAAAATGAGTGTAAATTCTTGAAGTGTTTAAACTTGCATGTCCTAAAGCTTCTTGAACTAAAACTAAATCTTTTTGTTTTTTATAAAGCAGGGTGGCAAAAGTATGACGCAACATGTGAGCACCATTTTTTTGTTTGCGAATTCCTGCGCGAAATAAAAGCTGTTCTACTATACGACTGACATAAGATTGAGTCAGTGGAGTGCCTTTTTTATTGACAAAAAGTAGGGCGTCTTTACTCATATAATTAATACTTACATTTTTAAGTAAATCGTAAATAAGTTCTTTTTTTATCATTACAACACGATATTTATTGCCTTTAGCTCTTATTCTTATGATATAAAGATCGTTTTCTTCGCTAATATCACCCATTTTGATATTGATAGCTTCGCTTACCCGTATGCCTGTAAAAATGATGATTTTAAGAATAAGTTTATTGCGTATGGTATTGTTTTTAAAATCTGCATTTTCAATAGCATCAAGAAATTTTTTAAGCTCTTCTTCACTCATAAATTCGGGTAATTTCACCCCTTTAGAACCTGCTATACCTGCCCAGTTTTTAAGATTGATATCAAAAATATGTGCTTTTTCATCTTCTTCGTTTTGCTTGTCTAAAAAATCAAAAAAATTAATCACAGCAATACGGTAATTTTTTTTACTTGCATCTGATAAAGCACCTGTTACACTTGCTAAAACTTCTACAATGAGTTCCTCATCAATCTGTTTTAAAGAGTAAAGCTTGTAAAAATTTAAATATTCAAACACTTTTTTTAAGGGGTTAAAATAAGTATTAACTCCACTTAAACCAGCATTTCTTGCTTTTTTTGCTAGAGCGTCAAGTTCTTCAATGTTTTTTACACCTTTTGTAAGGGCAAAATTAACTTCTGCTAAAGCTTGTGGATTTTTTAACTCTTTGTTAGATAGCGAATTGAGTTTAAATTTTACATATTTTGCTAACCAAAATAAAAATGATTTTTCAAAATTTTCTTCACAATCTAAAGGGTATTTCATAAAAACTTTTCCTAAAATATAAATTTTTAGCTTTTTAATTAGAAAAGGTATTTTAGTATTAACTTAGTAAAAAAAAGCTTTTTTAGGAAAAAGTTTGTTTTGCATGCGAGGCAAAAAGATTAAAATATTTTTATTAAATAAATCTTATATCAATCATAAAAAGATGTGATAAAAGGTAAAAATATATAAAAATTATAATTTTGTATTGAAAACTGTAATTTTCAAACTTTTTTATATACACATAGATTATTCTATTTTGATATACTTTAATCTACTATTTTTCCATACTTTTATGATTTTACCTTTTGAGTGAAATAAACTTATCCACAAAATATAATGTAAAAAATTGATAATTTTATTTTGTAAATTAAAATTATATTGTACTTTTCTTGAAAACTATAAAGAATATTTAAAAATTAAATTATTTTATATTATTATCAAAATATACATAAAAATGATAACTTGTGCATTAAATTTTTAATCCCCCTATTCTTAATTTTTAGTTAAAGTAAATATTTTTTAGTTATAAAATTTTTTAAGAATATTTTTATTTTAATAGTTTTATAATATTTATTACATAAAAACTTAATAAAAAGTTTTGTCAAAACCAAATTTCAAGGAGAAGGTAATGAAATTTCCAGTAAAATTAGCAAGATCTATTGTTACATGTGCTTTTTTAGCAGGTATAAGTGCTAGCGCATTAAGTGAAGGTAAAGAATATGTAATTCTTAAAAATCCTATTGCTAACGCTGATAATTCATTGATTGAATTTTTTTCTTATCGCTGTACTCATTGTTATGATCATCACAAATTTAATACCATGGGTAAAGTTAAAGAAAAATTGCCTAATTTAACTTACAAATTTTATCCTGTAAGTTCTATGGGAGATTATGGAAGGCAAGCTAATGAAATTTTTGCTTTTGCGGCATTTAAGGATGGTGTAAATAAAATTGATCCTACGGATAAAAATAGCTTAACTCATAAAGTTGCTGAAGCTTATTTTAATGCATATTTTAAGAAAAAACAAAGATGGGAAAATGGTAAAAATCCTGAAGCTTTTTATAGTGTCGGTTTAAAAGCAATGAATGTGAGTAAGGCTGATTTGGAAAATTTCTTAAAAACTCCAGAGGCTGCAGAGTTTTTAAAAAGTTATGAAATTGCCAATCCTATTTCGCAAAATTATGGCACCCCTGCTTTTGTTGTTAATGGAAAATATCAAATTAACCCAAGTGCAATCAACTCTCCAGAGGCTTTGATTGAGATTACTAAAGAGCTTAGCAAGCAAAAATGAGTTGTATAAAAATGAAAGATAATTGCAGAAATTTTTCACTTTCTAAATGGCAAGATACGCGCAAACCTTGGTTAATTTTGATTATAGTTACTATAGGACTTACTTGTATAGCACATTTTTTATTTCAAGAATATCTTTTTATGGAACCTTGCGAACAATGTGTGTATATAAGATTTGATATGCTTGTTATGGCTATAGGCGGTATGATTGCATTAATCAACCCTGCAAATAATATTATAAAAATTTTTTCTTATGGTTTAGCTTTTTATGGAATTTGGCTTGGCTTGGAGCATTGTCTAACTTTAAATCATATTCATGAAGTGGTTCATTCTGAAAATCCTTTTGCAGGTGTAGATGGATGTCGTGAAATTCCTATTTACCCATTTAATTTACCTTTGCATGAATGGGCTCCTAGTTGGTTTTTGCCAACAGGAGAATGTGGGATGGATACCCCTGTAGTTCCAGAAAATGCTTATAATCATCTTAATGCTTTTCAAAAATTTTTTATAGGAACTCCACCTAATTTTGAAAATGGGCTTTATAGCAATGGTTGGTATTTGATTCCTAGTTTAAAGTTTATGAATATGGCAATTTGCTGTCTTATGGCATTTTTATGTTGTTTTATTGTGCTTTTTGCAATGTTTATAGCCTATGTTTTAGATAAAAATAAACCTAATGCTAAAATTTTTGCATTGGTGATTGTTATTTTGGTTTTGGTGTTTAAATTTATAGGAGAACCAAAAAATCCAAATCAAAATATAGCTAGTTTAAATCATTTAAATCAAGTCGTTTTAAGATGCTCTTAAAATACGCAACACATTATTTTTGTTGCGTATTATTAAAATTTTATTTAAGCTATTTTAGGATGGCTTAAATAATTTTAAAGGATTTATCATGAGACTTAGCAAAACTATTTGCATGGCATTTTTGACGGGTTCTACCCTACTTGCACCTAATGCTTTAATGGCCATGGGTGGTCTCAGTGGAGCGAAAATAGATTGGAAAATTCAAGGACAAATAGGTGCGATTAAAATGAATCCTTATGGATTGTCTCCTTTGACCGCTATTATTATGGATAATGGTTACGTCTTAAGCGATATAAAAGTAACTATTGTTCCTAAACCAAATGGTCAAACTATTTCTTATAATGTGAATTCTAAAATGGCTAAGACTTATGGTGGAATTCCTATTTTTGGACTTTATCCTTCTTATTTAAATACAGTAAAGGTAAGTTATACTAAGACTGCAAATGGTAAAAGTCAAAAAGTTGTTGATGAGATTTATAAAATTACAACTCCAGGGGTTAGCATAGAACCAAGTGGAAGCACTGATCAAAGAGGAACTCCTTTTGAAAATGTGAAAGTATTAAAAATGGATCCAAAATTTTCAGATAGGCTATATTTAGTAAATAATGCTCCTGGAAAACAATCTGGCAAAGGCTCACAATCTGTATGGAATAATCCTGTAGGTGGTGCTATGGAATGGGATGAAAATTCAAATGTCTTTATCATAGATACCAAGGGTGAAATCAGATGGTATTTTGATAACGACAAATTAATGAACTGGGACAATATTTACAATAGTGGAATTATGATGGGTTTTCATCAAAACAAAGATGGAGCTTTAACTTGGGGATTTGGTCAAAGATATGTAAAATACGATATCTTAGGAAGAGAAATTTTCAATCGTAAATTACCTGTTGCCTATATAGATTTTTCTCATGCTATGGACAATATGCAAAATGGGCATTATTTATATTAAGAGTAGCTTCAGCAAATACTTTGCGTCCAAATGGTAAGCATGTACGCACAGTGCGTGATACTATTATAGAAGTAGATGAGAATGGTAATGTTGTTGATGATTGGAGATTGTATGAGATTTTAGATCCTTATAAAAGTACTATTATCAAAGCTTTAGATCAAGGTGCAGTGTGTTTAAATATAGATGCAAGCAAAGCGGGTAAAACTTTAAGCGATGAAGAGCTTGCCAAAATGGATGAAAGCGACAAATTTGGAGTATAGCAGGTACAGGTATAGGTAGGAATTGGGCTCATGTAAATAGCGTTGATTATGATCCAAGTGATGACAGTATTATTATTTCTAGTCGCCATCAAAGTGCTGTTGTTAAAATTGGTCGTGATAAAAAAATAAAATGGATTTTAGGGGCACATAAAGGATGGAATAAAGAATTTAAAAATATTTATTACAACCTGTAGATAAAAATGGCAAAAAAATTGTTTGCGATGATGATTATAGCAAATGCTCAGGTTATGAAAATGAAAATGGTGGATTTGATTTCACTTGGACACAACATACAGGCTGGAGAATTGATAGTAAATCAAACAAGCGTTATATCTATATAAGTGTTTTTGATAATGGTGATGCAAGAGGAGCTGAGCAACCTGCATTTGCGAGTCAAAAATATTCTCGTGCTGTAATTTATAAAATCGATCAGCAAAATAAAACTGTGGAACAAATTTGGGAATATGGTAAAAATCGTGGAAATGAATGGTTTTCTCCTGTAACTTCTTTAACTCAATATGAACCAGATAAAGATTCTATTATGGTTTATAGCACAACAGCTGGAATGGCTTGTGATCTTAGCAAAGGTGTAAGTCTTGGAGAGCCAAAACCTGAAATTGATGAATTTAACTGGGGTGCTAAGGAGCCTTCGGTTCAAATTCAATTTAGCGGTTCAGGCACGGGTTATTAAGCAATGCCTTTTAGCGTTGATCAAGCATTCAATCCTAAAAAATAAATAAGCCCAAAAATAAATTTGGGCTTATTTATTTTTTTTAAATAAAATTATCTTTGAAAATTTTATTTAATCAAGGATATAGTATGCGTAATTTTTTTTGCAAATTTGTTTTAGCGCTTGTATTTTGCTCAAGTTTTGCGTTAGCAAATAATAGTTTTATTACTCTTAATCCAAATTTATCCAACTCCGAAAATAGTGTAATAGAAGCATTTTCTTATAAATGTATACATTGTTATAATCATCATAAATTTGGAACCCTTGAAAAACTAAGAGAAGCTTTTCCAAATTTGCATTTTAAACTCTATCCTGTAAGTTTAATGAATGGAGATTTTTCCAAAGAAATGAATGATCTTTTTGCCTTTGCTCAATACAAAGATGAGCAAAATGGTAAAGACGCGAGTTATTCTGATAGTTTATCTCATAAACTTGCTGATGTTTATTTTGTTTCTTATTTTTTAAACAAGCAAAGAAATTTTTCGAATTTAGATGAATTTTACGACATAGGTTTAAAGGCTATGAATGTAAATAAAAATGAAGTATTAAATTTTTTAAACACCCCAAAAGCTAAAGAAATTTTAAGAGAGTTTCAAAGAGCTAATGATATAGCTAAAACCTATGGCACCCCTGCTTTTGTTGTCAATGGAAAATATCAAATTAACCCAAGTGCAATCAATTCGATGCAAGATTTAGAAGATCTAGTTAAAAAATTAAGTAATATGAAATAATAAATTTTTTAAGGCAATAAAAATTGCCTTAAAATTATTTTTTGATCATATTTGTATAAGGTCCATAGCGATGTTGGGTTGTAGAAAAGCTATCATCATAAGGTCCTACATCCATATCTAAAGGCTTAACCTTTCTATCTGGAAAGTCTTTATCTCTATTTGCTTTAATAGGGCGAGCTTGTGAATTCATGTAAGCTGCTACATCATAAGCATCTTCAAGACTTAAGTCAGGCGCACCTTGAGGCATATTTTCTTTAATATAAGAAGCAGCTTTGATAAGACGATACATTCCAGCTCCTGTATTATAACTATCATTGCCCCAAAGTGGTGGATAAAGATAATACGCCCCTGCGCTATCCTCATTTTTAAGCCCTAATCCATTTTCTTGATGACAAACGGCACATTTATCCATATAAATTGCCTTACCTTTTTTAGGGTCAGCTGCTCTCGAGATGAAATCTATCTTCTTAAGCCCCTGCCCTTCTATCTTAGCTCCTACTGGAACTCCTTGAGATAACCATTGCATATAAGTTAGCATGGCTTTCATTTCAAGCGCATCACTAGGCATTCTTTTGCCATTCATAGAGCGTTCAAAACAGCCATTGATCCTATCTGCTAAGGTAATTACTTTATCTCCTCTGGCATTATATTGTGGAAATCTTGCCCAAATTCCTACAAAACCTGATTGATTTTGTACACTTCCACCATTAGCATGGCAACTTGAACAAGAAAGATTATTTCCCGCAAATCTTTTTTTAGGATCTTTGGCCTGTGGACCTACATATTTGCTTGTTTCATTAAGAATTTTATTTCCCAAAATAACCATTTTGCTATATTCTGAATTTTTTGGCATTTTAGTTTCATCTATGGTACCATCTTCATTTAAAGCCTTAGGTAAATTCCATTTGGCAGTAGGTAGATCAATACCTGTTGCACTCTTAGTTTTTTCCAAATTTGGATCTAAGGCTAAAGCACAACTTCCACATAACAACAAAGTTAAAACTATAGAAAATTTATTCATCATTTTTCCTCCTTAAATTTGTCTAATTCGAATTCAGTATATAACTTTGCTTCAAAAAAGTCAATAAAAGTTAATAATATTTTAATAAAAAACTTCAAATTCTTAAAAAAATATTTATTTGCCTTATAATTAAAACTTTAAAATAAAAATAAAGTTTTTTTGATAAAATTGAAGTTTGCAATATTTTTAGAGGTTGGTTTAATGAAAAATTTAAGCATTCAAGAAAAAAAAGACTTAGATAACTGCGTTTTTCAAAATCTTGGAAGGCAAGATACTTTTACTTTAAGTGCGATTTTTAAAAATTTTTATTTAAAAATTAAAGCATTTATTTATTCTAAATAATACCACTTAAAATCTTTTTTTGTGTAAGAAAGATCTTTAAAAGAAGGCGATTGGATAAATAGTTTGCACTCTTTATCCAAATTTTCTATTCCGTATATTTTCATAGCCATTCTTGAGTCATGTCTTGTAAGTTCTATTCCAACGCAAGCTTGATTGTTGATTTTATAAAGCAAAGTACCACCATCTTTTTCATCTATATTTAAAACATCCAAATTCTTATTTTTACTCATATCTTTTACATCTTTACTAAAAGAATATCGGAGTTTATAATATATCATAATATCTTGCATGGTATTTTTCAAATTTTGTAAATTTTCATTAATCAAGTATCCATTATTTTTATAAAGTTTTAAAAAATCTTCATTAAGAAATTTTTGAAAACTTTCATCTTTAGATAATTTTTGACAAGAGTTATAGCTATTTAAAATTCTAATTTGACCAGCTTCTATTAAAAGCTCAAGGCAATCTTTATTTTCTTGTGAAAATTGTACTAATTTAACTTCTTGAATCTTAAAATCTTTGTTCGGTTTTTTTTCATAAGCAAAATCATTTAATTTTTCGTAAATATTAGCAAAACTTAAAGAATATAAACTAAAAAAAATTAAAATACACTTTTTCATTGAAAAAAATCTTTGTATTTATTTTTTAGAAATTCCACCACTTCTAAAATTTCATCAACCCCTTCTTTGTTGGAATTTTCGAGCACATTATCTATATTATCAATATAAGCTTCTATTGCATTTTCTAATTTTTCTCTTTTAACTCCAGCGTATAAAAGCATAGCTTCTAAAACTATGCTAAGCTCATATTGTAAATCTTCTAGTTCATTTTTTAAGGTTTTATTATTGTTTTGATTCATTGTTTTCCTTTTTAAGTTCTTTGCTTTTAATTAAATCAATAATTTGAGCCTTAATATGATTATAATTTGCTCCATCTTTAAATGTCGCAAAAAGTCCACCACTAGCATTTTTATGTCCACCACCACCTACTAAATTTTTAGCCATTAAACTTACATCTATTTTTCCATTTGCACGAAAACTTAAGGTTTTTCTAGAACTAACATCAATAAAAAAGTCATAATCAGGATTTTTTACTAAAAAATCATTTCCAATAACAGAAGTATTGCCTATATTTGAAGTTAAGATGCCTTTATGGCCTTCATATTCTATACTGAAATTTTCTTTTAGCTCACTTAGTTTTTCAACTACAAAACAAGAAATTAAATTAGAAAGAGTATCATCATTTTTTCTGGCAAAATAATCCTTTTTTATAAAATGAGTAGCATTATCGAGTAAAATATTCGCATTTTCTTTTCCTATAAATTTCCAAGCCTTATCAAGCAAGAAAAACATATAATCGATTTGAGATTCTTTAAACATCACGCGATTTATTTCTTTTGCATTGGCAATCAAGCCTAAAAAAACCTTTCCAAGTTCAAAATTTTCATCCTCGCTTAGCCAAATATCAACAGCATTAACCACATCAACAAATTTTGAAAGTTCTAAAACAGGAGTGCAGATTTTAGAGAAAAAATCATAAACGATTTTAGTTGCACATCTTTTAGAATCAAGTAAATACCAAGAATATTTTTGAGCACATTCTTCGCCACTTTGATGATGATCAAGAAGAAAAATTTTAATATTTTTCTCTTTACAAATTTTTTCAAATTCTTCACATTGATTTAAATTTAAATTTAAATCTGTTATTAGAATAATAGCTTTTCCGAAATTTTCATCTTTTTCTATATCGCCTATAATAGAGTTAAAATTTTCATTAATTTCTTTACCATAATTAGAATTATAAAATTTCACATTTTTAAAATAAAAATTTACTACAAATTGACAAGCATAACCATCAAGATCTGTATGCGAAAGATGATAAATTTTCATTATATTCCTTAAAGTTCTATCCTAATAATACCCTCGGTATTAAAATTTGTATTTTCTGCAATTTCTGCAAAACTTAACACTACTATATTAATGCTAAAATTATAACAAATATCAGCAATGAATTTTCTAAGCTGCGGTTCAACGCAAAGTATAAAAGGCTTGATACGACCATTTGCTACCGCGGCAACTTCAGCCCTTAGAGTATCTACTAAAGTGCCTGTTTGAGCTACACTTAAAGGCAAGTGATAACTTCCATCTCTAAATTGTACATTTTCCATTAAAACTGCAGAGCTAGCAGAGTCTAAGATAAAAATATCCAAATTTCCTTTATCATCTAAATACATATTTGTAATCATCCTAGCTAAAGACGCCCTTACATGTTCAATAATCATATCAAAACTCTTGCTTACTTCTGCTATATCGCTTACAGATTCTAAAATAGTAAGCATATCTTTAATTGGTATGTGATGCTTAAGCAAGTCTTTGAGAATTTTTTGAATAAGACTTACAGGTGCAACACCTAAAGCACCTTCTACAATGATTGGATAATCATTTTTAACCTTATCAAGAAGATTTTGCACCTCTTGGCGTGTGAGAAGTTCGCTTGCGTGTGCTTTGATAAGTTCGCTCATATGTGTTGAAATAACACTTGCAGGATCTATTACTATATAGCCATTTAATGTTGCTTCATCTTTTAAATTCGCATCAATCCAAAGTGCATCAGAGTTAAAAGCGGGTTCTTTTGTAGCAATCCCTTCTATCTCTTCTGTGATAAAACCACTATCCATGGCTAAATATTTATCCGGATAAATTTCAGCACTTGCTATAGATACGCCCTTGAGTTTAAAACTATACTCATTTGGTTTAAGTCTTAAATTATCTCTTATTCTTATTTTTGGCATTAAAAATCCTAAACTTTCAGCAATACTTCTTCTCATTGAGCGAATTCTTTCTGTAAGTTCGTTTTCAGCAAGCTTAATAAGTCCGTATCCAAGTTCAAGTTCTAAAATTTCAACTTTGAGTATGTCGTTAATCTTGTGCTCTTCTTCTTTGAGAATTTCTTCTTCGCTTTTCTTAGCAGGCGCTGCCGTTGTCCCACCTGCTCCACTTTGAGATGCAGCTGCAGCACTTGGTTTGCTTTTTTTAACTGTGGTTATATCAATTTTACCTTCCTTAACCTGCTTGGTAAGATAGCCAAGACTTAAAAAAACTAAAGCCATAAAGCCCAAGGATAAAGTTGGCAAACCAGGCACTAACGCAAAGATAAAAAGTACAAAACCTACTATTAAAAGCGTGCGATATTCACTTAAAAGTTGAGTTAAAGTTCCTTCTGCAAAATTTTCCTCATCTTTGCTTGCACGAGTGATAATTATAGCGGTTGCAGTAGAAGTAATAAGCCCTGGAATTTGCGATACAAGTCCATCACCTATGGTTAAAATAGTATAGGTAGATGCAGCATCGCTTAAAGCCATATCGTGCTGAAAAGATCCTATTAAAAAACCACCTATGATATTTATAATAGTTATGATAATTCCTGCAACAGCATCTCCTTTGATAAATTTAGAAGAACCATCCATTGCACCATAGAAGTTTGCCTCAGCAATAACTTCTTGACGTCTTGCTCTAGCGGTTTGTTCATCAATAAGTCCTGCATTTAAATCCGCGTCAATAGCCATTTGTTTACCCGGCATTGCATCAAGTGTAAATCTTGCTTGTACTTCAGAAACCCTTGTACTACCTTTTGTTACAACCATGAAATTAATTAATACTAAGATACAAAATACAATCACACCAATGACCATATTTCCACCAACAACAAATTCTCCAAATGCTGCTATAATCTCACTCACAGCTTCAGGGCCGTTTTGCCCTTCGCTTAAAATCATCCTCGTAGTAGCTATATTTAAAGAAAGTCTAAATAAAGTAATAATCAAGATTAAAGTTGGAAAAGTTGTTAAATCTGTCGGTTTAGGTATATAAATAGAAATTAAAATAATTAATACTGATAAAGCTATACTTAAAGCTAAGAAAAAGTCCAAAATAGGACTTGGTAAAGGAACTATGATAATAGCTAAAATGCAAACTAAGAAACCAACAATAGTTAAGCTTTTAGCTTTTAAAACAGGAGCAATTAAAGGCCCCAAAAAAGGAAAAACTAAATCGACTATTTTATTTTTTGCCATTATTTTTCATAATATCTTCTAAAGTAATAGAATCTAAAAATTCATCTACTTTATTTTGTAAATTTACTAACATAGGCATTAAGGTGCAATTTTTTTCTTTATTATTTGGACAAGTGCCACCGCTGCATTCAAATACACTGATATCCTTTTTTTCAGCACTGTTAACAATTTCTTTTATAGTATATTGACTTGGTTCTTTGATTAATGCAAAACCACCTTTTGCCCCTTTAAAGGATTTTAACAAACCATCTTTAGCTAAAGTTTGTAAAATTTTAGCTAAAAAACTTTTGGGAATATCAAGCTCTAAAGCTAAAGAATCTACATCTTGAGGTGTTTCTTTTTGAGAAATATAAATTAAAGAAAGTAAAGCGTATTCGCTAGCTTTGGTAAATAGCACAGATTCTCCTTGTTATAACTACAGAAATAGCTGTAATTATAATAAATAATTCTTAGAAAAAGACTTAAATTTTTACAAAACCTTCTAAAAAGGATAAATTCAGTTTATTTTTTGCTTTTTAAGATAAAATTACAGTTCTTTAATTTTATTATTTTACCAATCAGGAGGTCTATCATGGCTTTGGATTCGGCCAAAAAAGCAGAAATAGTTGCGAAATTCGCTAAAAAACCAGGTGATACTGGTTCAACAGAAGTTCAAGTAGCTCTTTTAACTGCAAGAATTGCAGAACTTACAGAACATTTAAAAATTTACAAAAAAGACTTTTCGTCAAGATTAGGACTTTTAAAACTTGTAGGTCAAAGAAAAAGACTTTTATCTTATCTTAAAAGAAAAGATTACAATTCTTATAGTAAGTTAATTACCGAATTAAATCTTAGAGATAAATAATTTTAAGCCCTTTTTATGGGGCTTTTATCTTTATAAATTTCTTCTTTTGTAATTAGTTTTTATATCAAAATAAAAAGAAAATCTTATAAAATTTCCCTTTGTCCTTTGGCATCAGGTTCGCTTAAAACTCCATTTTGCGTAAGTTGTTCAATAATATTTGCAGAGCGGTTATAGCCGATTTTTAAACGGCGTTGCAAATAAGAAATGCTTGTTTTTCCATCTTCTAAGATTACTCTTTTAGCTTCTTCATAAAGCTCATCTACTTCCCCATCAAAGCTTTCATTTGTTGTAACACCCACGCTTTGCTGATCTTTTAAAAAGCTTTCATCATATTCTACGCTTTGTTGATCCTTTAGAAAATCCACGATTTTTTCTATTTCAAATTCACTCGCAAAAGGCGCATGTAAACGCACTATAGAGCTTGTTCCAGGAGGAGTAAATAAGCAATCTCCTCTTCCAAGTAAACTCTCAGCACCCATAGCATCTAAAATAACTTTAGAATCAATTTTTTGCCCTACTTTATAAGAAATTCTACTTGGCAAATTCGCTTTGATTAGTCCTGTTACAACATCAACAGAAGGTCGTTGTGTAGCTACAATCAAGTGAATTCCACTTGCTCTTGCCATTTGCGCAAGTCTTCCTATATAAAATTCCACATCCTTACCCGCAGTCATCATTAAATCAGCAAGTTCATCGATAATTACTACAATAAAAGGAAGTTCTTTACCACCTAATTCTTTCATTTTTTCATTGTAATTTTCTATATTTTTGGTTTTTGCATCAGCCATTAAACGATAACGTCTTTCCATTTCAGCTACCATATTTGAAAGTGCATTGACTGCTTTTTTTGGATCTGTGATAACAGGAGTTAATAGATGAGGAATATCATTATAAATGCTAAATTCAAGCATCTTGGGATCTATCATCATCAAACGTAAGGTTTTAGGAGAGTTGCGATATAAAAGACTTAAAAGCATAGAATTTATCCCCACACTTTTACCACTTCCCGTGGTTCCTGCAATAAGTAAATGCGGAAGTTTTTTAAGATCGGTTACAAAAGCATTACCTACTATATCCTTACCCAAAGCTATAGTTAAAGGACTTTTAGCGTTTTTAAAAACCTCACTTTGTAAAATTTCTCTTAGATAAATGGTTTGAATTTCATCATTTGGCACTTCTATACCTACAACATCTTTTCCTGGTATTGGAGCTTGAATACGGATTGATTTTGCCATTAAAGCCATAGTTAAATCATCTTGTAAATTTAAAATACGACTTACTTTTACATCTGCACTAGGACGAAATTCAAAAGTAGTTACAACAGGACCAACATAAGTGCTTATAACATCGCCTCCTATTTTAAAACGACGCAACTTTTCAAGAAGATTGTAAATTTTTTTATCTATTTCACTTTCATTGATTTCTTGTCTATGCTCTTTTGGATTAGCCAAAAAATCTAATGGTGGCAAGGTGAAATCTTTTGGTTTTTCTATCTCACCCTGCTCTATTTCGCGCAATAAAGCTTGATTAATAGCAATTTCTTTGGCTAAAACTGCTTTTTGAAGTTTAATTTCTTGATCATTTGTTTTTTCATCATCGATTTTAGTTTCTGCGTTTTGGATAAAATCGAATGTATTTTTTTCTTCTATAACTATTTCATTTATATTTTTTATAGGAGCAGGTTCTATATAAGGATGATTTAACTCTTCTACAATAGGAGTAAACTCGAAGATATTGTCTGCTTTATCTGGATTTTTATTTTCATTTATTTTGTTTGATTCTTCTGTTTCTGTTTTGATTGTTTTTAGGCTATTAAAACTATATTTATTCCCTTCTATAATATCGCTTGAATTTATTGCATCATATTCTTCTAATTTTTTAATTTCCTGTTTTACTTTATTTTCTAAAATTTCATTTTGATAGGCTTTGTATTCTTGTTCTAATTTTTCTTTTTTTATCAAATTCTCTCTAAGTTCAAGCTCTTTTGTAAAAATTTTTGGTTTAAATTCTTGTTTGGAAACTGGAATTTCAATATTTTTACGCTTATAACTTGGTTCATCTAAATTTTTATTTGTATCTATTTGCTTTATATCTTCAAGTTTTTTAGGTTTTAAAAAACGTTCAGGAATCATATCTACCTCTTCTTCTGAAATAAAATTAAAATCTTCATCAAGACTAATACTTATTTTACTAGCCTTTTGTGCGAAATTTCGCACTTGTTGAGAATGCTCATAAACAAAACTTTTTGATTCTTTTAAGCTTTGCGTATCAATCTCTATGGTTTCATCTAAAATTTGATTTTTTAGTTTTTCAAAGTTTTCCTTAGCTGTGGTAATTGAATTTTTACTTGCATTGATATTGCAATCTTTAATTATCTGTTCTAAGTTATTGGTTTTTTCTTTTTTATTTATTTGTAAATTTTCATAAATACTATTTTGCAAAATATTTAATTTTGGAGCCATAGGTTCTGATTTACCTACATCTTCTTTCTCGTTTTCTCCACCAAATACACGCATAAGCAAAGACTTAAAAGCCTGCTCTACTTTTAATAAAAAAGCAAAATCCAATTCTATTTTTAAAATTTCTTTTGCAAATTTCGGAAACAATAAGATCAAAGAAAATAGTAAAAGCAAAAGAGCAAAAATTCCACTCCCTGTATGTCCTAAGATTATAGAAAAAAATCCATATACAATTTCTAAAATATACCCAAACTCTCTATAAAAGACAGAAAATAAAAGCAAGGTAGAAAAAAAAGCCAAAGAAAAACCAAAAAGCTCTCTACGCTTAAAATTTTCTATTTTATAATTTTTTCTATAGTAAAGATAATTTAACACAAGTAAAAAAAACGGATAATAATACCCAAATTCTCCAAATAAAAATAAATTAACCTTGTAAACCCATTCTCCCATGCTAGGTGCTAGCACGCAAAGACAAAGATAAAAAATAACAAGTGTAGAGCTGGTAAAAATGGCTTCTTTTTTAATATTCTTTCCTTAAAAATAAAATCAAAGCCAAATTATACCATAAATTTCTACATATAATTTAATAAGCTAAGTTGAGAAATTGTTGTACTAGCCTTAAGAGAAGCTTGATATGCAAGTTGAACTTGCATTAAATTCATCATTGCTTCACCATAATCTACATCAATAACATTTGACTTAATGCTTTGCACATTTACGCTTAAGAAATTTACTCGAGTATTGACACCATCTATAGTATTATGATAAGCTCCCATGGTTGTATTAAGCTTGCTGATATGATCTGCTAAATGATCGAGTCTTTCTAAAGCTCCTTGCATTCCAGTATTTCTTGGATCAGCCGAATTTCCATCGGCTCTCATATTACCACTTAAAACCGCATCTATCATAGTATCTAAATCTTTTATAAGATCAACATTTGGTTCATCTATAACTAAAGCATTATTAGCACTAAAGCTAAAATTTGGACCATTTTGAGTTTGTGCTGTTGTACTATAAGGTGGTGAAGGAAAATGACCGCTTTGAGAATCACTTAAAGAAATTCCTATGTTAGTTCCTGAGGATAACTTATCGGTAACGCTAATGCGACCTTTATAATCCATACTTACATCAACAGTAGCTTGAGAATCTTTCATGAGTTGTTGTAAACTATTATAACCATTTGCATCAACTTTTCCATTTGTAGCTGTTATGCTTTGGGTTGGAATTTTATCTGCAGCAAACATTCCAATGATATCATTGATTTGCCCATAAGTTATTTCATTTGATGGAGTTACTACTCCACTATTCCCTGTTGCTGGATCAGTGTGCATGATAGGAAAACTTATGGTTTGTTCAGGATTTTTAGGATCTTTAAAGCTTACAGTTGAATTTCCTAAATTTATAGTGACATCATAAGAATTTCCACCCTTGGAATTGACTTTTAAATTTAAGGTGGTACCATTTAAACTATCTCCTGCCATGACTTCGCTAAGTTTGGTTGAATCTGTTGCATAAGCATTGCTTCCTTTAATCACTTGAGAAACATTGCCATAAACAGTATTTCCATCTTTTTCAAAATAAACATTATCATAATCTGCACCATTGGCTGGCTTACCGGCTGAATCAGTCATATTGCTTTTGATAAAATCAGTTTGAGCCAAGCTAAAACTAAATTCTTTTTCAACCCCGTCTTTTCCCGTTAACTTAATAGTAACTGGGCTGGTTGGATTGGTAATATCACCATCTTTTATAGCAGCTTTCATGACTTCATTGGTAACATCATCCATATTAAGGCCATTTTCTTTAACAAATTTTTCCATAGCTTTAAAATCTTCAGTTTTATCCATTTGTGGAGTATAGGCTACGGCATGAAAGTCTAATTTATTATTGCCTTGTTTTAAATCTGTGATTTGAATTTGACCGCTATTATTTATGCTTACTTCTACAACTTTATTATTAGCAGTGTTGCCATAAAGTGTGCCAATTTGCTCTAATACATCTTCTATTTTATCATCTGGTTTTACTAAAACTGCGCTTTTAAAGCTTGTACCATCTGGCTTGGTTCCTTGAACATAGAGTGTTGAAGGTGGAAAGTTAAGCTTTTTGTCTTTATCTTCAAAATCATCGTATGGATCTAATTTTCCATCTTTTACATAATTTTGCCCGATAAGCTGTTTCCAAGCAGAATCTCCATTTAAATACCCTTGTTTGTCTTTGTCTGCCTCAGTATAGCGATTATCCTTAAAGCTGATATTAGTAGTAATTTGTTTTTTATAGTCTCCATCCGCTTTGAAAAATAAATCCCATCCAGGTATATTATAAGGACTTTCAGTTCCAGCTCCAGTTACTACATTGATATTATTTTTATCTCCATAATAATTACCATTAGAATCAAAAGGTTTATTTGCAACTTGTGAACCTGCAAAAAGATACTGACCATTAACGCTAGTATTTGCAAGCTGAACTATACTTTCTTTTATGCGTTCTAGTTCTTTTGCTATAGCCTCCCTTGAAGTTTGAGAGTTCCCATCACTTGCAGCTTGAGTTACTTTAACTTTAAAATCTTCAAGAAGTTTTACCATGTCTTGCAAAGCTTTCATGCTGTTTTGAGTCATTTCTTTTGCACTGTTTGTTGCTTGTTTTACTTGTTCTAATGTTTTAATTTCATATTCAAGACGCGTATTATCTATATAAGTGCTTGCATCTTCATATGAATTTTGTATTTTCAAACCTGAAGCAAGTTGTTGAGATATCTGATATAAAGCACTTTGACCACCCATAGAATTATTCACACTATTTGTGAAGTTAAGTTTATTTGTAATTCTCATTTTTTTCCTCTAAAGTATTAAAGTTAAAATCTTTTCAAACATTGCTAATAAACAAAAGCAATAACTGTTCCAAAAATTTAAATTACATAATTTTATATCGTCTTTTTGAAAATACTTTTTATTTTTAAAGTATTTTTTAGCCTAAAAAAGTATAATTTTAGCTTTAAATCTTAAAATGAGCCCGAGTGGTGAAACTGGTAGACGCGCCAGACTCAAAATCTGGTAAGGGCAACCTTGTGTCGGTTCGAGTCCGACCTCGGGCACCACTTATTTTTTGCGGGAATAGCTCAGGGGTAGAGCACAACCTTGCCAAGGTTGGGGTCGCGAGTTCGAATCTCGTTTCCCGCTCCATAGAACAAAAAATATAAAATCTCTTTAATTATAAATTTTCGCTTTTTTCTAATACTAAAAAATACTCATTTTCTAGAATTTCAAGTTCTTTTTGCTTTACTTCAAGCTCTTGATAAAGCTTGTTAATACCTATTTCTTGATATACATTTGGATCGGATAAATCTTGATTTAATTTAGCTATCTTTTGCTCTAAAAAATCTATTTTTTCAGGATGGTTTTTTAATATCTCATTTTCTTTGTAGCTTAATTTTTTAGAGCTTTTTTCTTTTTGGTTATTATTTTGCTCTTGGGTTTGAAGCTCTAAAGCAAAATTATCCAATTCTTCAATTTCTTTTTCATTTTCAAGATATTCAGTATAAAGAGTGTGTAAAATATTTATATATCCATTTCCCTCAAAAGCATAAAGTTTGGTTGCAATTTTATCAATAAAATATCTATCGTGCGATACTAGCAAAATAGCCCCTTCAAAACTAAGTAAGTATTCTTCTAATATATTAATCGTAGCTATATCAAGATCATTAGTTGGCTCATCTAAAATCAAAACATCATATTCTTTAGTAAAAAGCAAGGCTAAAGCAACGCGATTTTTCTCTCCACCACTTAAAAGAGCCACGCTTTTATCTAAAAATTCCTTAGGAAATAAAAAATTTTTCAAATATCCATAAACATGCATATTTTTACCACGAACTTCAACCCTATCTCCACCATTGGGACAAAAAATTTCAAGTAAGCTTTTATCAGAATTTACCAAGCTTCTAACCTGATCAAAATATCCTATCTTAAGCTCTCCGCGTTTTATTTCACCGCTATCTTGTTTTATTTGCCCTAGAAGAATTTTTAACAATGTCGATTTCCCACAACCATTTCTTCCTACGATAGCTATGCGTTCACCTTGTAAAATACGCGTTGAAAAATCTTTAAAAAGATTTTTATTGTTTATGTTTTTGCTTATATTTTTAAGCTCAAAAAGCATTTTTTTACGATTACCTATTTTTTCTCCATTAAAATTTAAAGCCGCTCTTGAAATTTCAAGTTTTAAGCGTTTGATTGCTCCGGGATTTTTTTTCGCTTCTTCACGCATTTTAAAAATGCGTTCTTTTCGTCCTTCATTTCTTTTAAGTCTTGCCTTAACCCCTCTTCTAAGCCATTCTTCTTCGCTTTTTAATTGCTTTAAAAGAGTTTCATGGCTCTTAGCAAGGCTTTGCAAAATTTGTGTTTTTTTCTCTAAATAGTTTGCATATCCGCCTTTAAAAATACTAAGTTTACCCTGCTCCACTTCTATACACTTGTGTGCTATAGCGTCAATAAAATATCTATCATGGGAAATAAAAATCACACACATCTTTGAATTTTTTAGCAATTCTTCTAAAAAGCTTGTCATATATACATCTAAATGATTAGTTGGTTCATCAAGCAATAAAATATCAGGATTTTTTAGTAAAAGTATGCAAAGGCCAACGCGGCGTATTTCTCCACCACTTAAAGTAGATATAATACGATTTTCATACTCAAGCAAACTAAATTCTTTTAAAACGCGTATTATTTTAGATTCTATATTCCAAGCATCTTTACTATCAATTAAAGTCATAAGCGTATCTATTTTTTTAAGATAATCTTTATTGCTAGGATCTTCTTCTAATTTTTTATGCAGTGTTTCATATTCTTCTAAGGCATTGTAAATTTCTGCAAGCTCTTGCTTGATGGCTTCTTTTACACTTAAATTTGCGTTAAAATCAACGGTTTGTGAAAGCATGGCTATGCTTTTTCCATTTTGTCTTATTACTCTACCGCTATCTAAAGGAAGTGCGCCTAAAAGCGTTTTTAAAAAAGTAGATTTTCCTTCTCCATTTTTCCCTATAATGGCAATCTTTTCTCCCTCGTTTGCGCTAAAATTTACTTCATTTAAAACTATTTTGTCTCCAAATTTTTTTGAAGCTTCAATTAAATCTATAAGAGCCATTTTTTATCCTTGACTGAGTTTAAAGCTAAAACTAGAACCATAGCCTAAAGTGCTAGAAATTTCAAGATAACTTTTATGTATATTTAAAATTTTCTTTACTAAAAAAAGTCCCAAACCAAAAGAATTATCACTTTTTACATCAATTTTATAAAATTTTTTTGTAATCAATTTTATTTTATCTTCTTCTATGCCTTTTCCAAAATCTTGCACTATTATCTTTTGATCTCTTGCTGTTAAAATGACTTCTTTTTGACTATATTTTAAAGCATTAGAAAGCAAATTTATAATCACTTGCTCGATTAAAAATTCATCAGCCTTAACTTTCGTGCTTTTACCTTGCAATACAACCCTTTCAAAGCCTGGGTTTTTAGTGATTTTTTCACACAGAGAAAAAAGATCAAATTCTTGCATTTGCAAGGCTTCACTATTAAGATTAAAAACAAAATTAAGCTTATGGGTCAAAGCATTAAGCTTAATGCTTTGACGCGAAATTTTTTCTAGCAATTCCTTTTTTAATTTTTTATCTTCCAATTTCTCATCTTTTAGCATCTCTAAGCTAAGATCAATCACGCTTAATGGATTTTTAAGCTCATGAGAAATAGCAGAAATCACACTAGCAAGCTGAGTATTTTTTAAAGTGATTTTATCGCTTTGTTTTTTATTTTTCTGGGTATTCTTTAGAATTTTATCCTTAGTTTTTAAAAGCTTCTCATTTAGCAAATTAAATTCTTTAAATATTCCTTTTTCTAATATAACAACTTTATGATCCCCTATAGAATCTAAAAAATCCAAAATTTTATTAAAATTTTTCTCTATTCTTCTACCTAGCAACAACATTAAAATAAAAACAAACAGCAAGCATACTCCAAAACCGATTGCCATTTTTGTCCAAAAAAGTTCTAAATCTAAAAAACGAGGATAAACAATAATAATATATTTATATCCTTTGTAAATAAAGCTTTTAGTGAGAATTTTTTTTGAATCGAAATTTAAAATTTCTCCTTCTTTAAAATTAGAAAAAAAATCAGGATTTTTTACAGAACTTATTTTCATATCATTGTTTAGGATAATAAAATCAGCCCTAGTATCTTTAGCAAAATCCTTGATATTAGCATCATTTAAATGCTCTAAGAGAGAAAATTTTAAAACATCATCAAGGCTTTTGATTTTTTGCTCATATTGTTTTATAAGCAAGAAATTAAGATAAGAATTAGTAAAAGTATAAAAAATAAATCCAAAAATCAAAGCCAATACAACAAAAAAAACTATAAAAATATTTTTAGTTTTTAGCATAATTTATAGCCAACACCCCTAACACTTATAATATGATCTTTTAGTTTTGGAAATTTATTTCTAAGTCTTGTTAGAGCTATATTGATTGTTTTATCACTTGTAGTATCATCTTTCCAAACACTTTCGCTTAAAAATTGTCTAGTAAGCAAGGTATTTGGATTTTCAAAAAAACATTTTAAAAGCTCATAGTCAAGATTTGAGATTTCTAATTTTTGATTTTTGTAAAAGAATTCATAATTAGCCAAATCTAAAATAAAATCACCAAAAGATAGCTTTTCTTCTTCTTTCTTATGGCGTTTTAAAATTGCTTTAATGCGAAGCAAAAGCTCATTAAAATCAAAAGGTTTACAAACATAATCATCACAACCACTTTCAAAGCCTTCGAGCAAATCTTGATGCAAAGCCTTGGCTGTAAGAAAAATAACTGCTTCTTTATATCCTTGCTCTCTTAAATCTTGAATTTTTTCTAAAGAATCTCCACTGGGCAAATTTCTATCGACTATTAAAAGATCGATTTGCTCATTATCGAGCAAATCTTCAACTCCAAAAAAATCCACTAAAGATATAACTTCATAACCACTAGATTTTAACTTTAAAACAAGCAGTTCGTTTAAATCTATATCATCTTCTATAATTAAAATTTTAAATTTCAACATATTGGACAAATACACACGCCTCTAATTGTTTTAGTTCATCTAATACTTCTTTCTGAACTTTTTCATCAATCAAAACAACAGCCAAAGCATACCCAAAACCATCTCTACCAAGTCTAAAATCAGCTATATTGATATTTTTAGCTGCCAAAACGGAGCTGATTTTAGCTATAACTCCTGGTATGTCTTTGTTTTTAAAAATAATCATTTTCCCTTTTGGCTTAAAATCAGTTTTAAAGCCATTTAATCCAACTATGCGTTGTTCATTTTCATTAAACACTGTTCCTGAAACACTGATATTTGAATTTTCGGTGATAATTTTAACGCTAAGTTTATTATTATAACCACTATTTGGAAGAGTTTCGCAAGATAATTCAACTCCTTTTTCTTTGGCAACAAATTCTGCATTAACATAATTAATTTTCTCTCCTAAAATTCCACCCAAAGCACCAACAGCTGCAAAGGTTAGCATAGAATTTGCATACTCGCCAATAATTCCTTCAGCCTCTAATTTAATACTTTTTATAGGATTTTTATCAATTTGAACAGCTAAAAAAGCCATTTTAGAAACAAGTTCTATATAAGGAGCTACAAAAGGTGGTAAATCTTCGGTTTTAATTGGCAAATTTAAGGCATTAGGATAAGCCACGCCTCGTGCTGCACTTAGTGCTTGCTCACAAGCTTCTCTTGCGATATTGTCTTGACTTTCTAAAGTATTTGCTCCTAGGTGAGAAGTAACTGAAATATTTTCAAAGTCTAAAAGAGGGTGATTAGTCGCAGGTTCTTTATCGAATACATCTATACCAAGCCATGCTATTTTACCACTTTTTAAACCTTCATATAAAGCTTCTTCTGCGTACAATCCTCCGCGAGCACAATTTATTAATCTTATTCCATCTTTCATTTTTGCAATTTCTTGCTTTCCTATCATACCATTGGTTTCTTTGGTTTTTGGTGTGTGAATGGTAATAAAATCACTTTTTTCTAAAATTTCATCCAAATTTTTTGCTTGCTCCATATCTAAATCTGTAATCTTAGAAGCAGAAATATACGGATCGTAGGCTAAAATTTTCATACCAAATGCTTTAGCACGGATAGCTACTCTTGAACCTATATTTCCAAAACCTATAACCCCTAGCGTTTTGTTCATCAGTTCAATGCCATACCATTTTTCTCTTTTCCATTTTCTTTCAATTTTTAAAAAATTATGAGCATTAACAAAGCTTCTAGCTGATGTTAAAAGATGTGCCATTGTTAGTTCAACTGCGGCAATAGTATTTGCAGTTGGGACATTCATCACAATCACTCCTCTTTTAGAACACTCTGGAATATCAACATTATCTACGCCCACCCCAGCACGCACAAGCGCTTTTAATTTTTTGGCATGATTTAGGAAGTTTACATCTATATCCGTAGAACTTCTAGTAATAGCAACTTCAACATCACCTAGCATTTGCATAAGTTCATCTTTTGGAACTTTTGCAGCTTCTATAAGCTCAATATCTTCAGCCTTTCTTAGGATATCGACACCTTTATCCAAAATAGCATCACATACTATAATCTTTTTTTTCATAGCCAAATTTCCTTTACTTCTGTATTTATTTTATATTTTTTTAATTCTTTGATAATATCATCTATAAGTTTTTCATTACCTGTATCCAAAAAGATTTCTGGACTATCGCCTGATTTAAGAAGAAAATACTTCACATTAAAAGAATTTAAAGTCTGTCTTAAGCAAAACATAGAATAAATATCATATTTTCCAACTATAAGTTGATAATATTTATTTTTCTCCTTAAGCTCGCTAGTATCCGCATCGAAATATAAGGTAAATTTTTCTGCTGCTGGGGTAAAATCTCTTGTAGGCCATTTTGCTAATTCTTCTTGCCATGAAAGATCTTGATTTTGAGCTTGAATACTTGGCTGCGTATTTGTATCTTTAGCAAATTGTGGAATGAAATTTACATTAGCTTTAAATTGCCAAAGTAATGTAAAAACAACAGCAAGCAAAATGAGTAATAAAATACTCAAAATGCTTATTGTAATGTATTTTTTCATTAAGTTAGTTGATCTTTAATGATATCACCTAAGGTTACTTTATCATCATTATTGATTTCATTAAGAACTTCTCTTTCTTTCATTCTAATAAGATTTTTAACACTTAGGCGAATTCTATTTTTCTTTTCATCAATAAAAACTATAGCAGCTTCAATATCGTTGCCAATTTTTAAATTTTCAAGCATAGAAGTGCTTATATCTTCTTTATGAATTAAAGCATCAACATTTTTACTTAGCTCTACAAAAACGCCAAAATCTTTAATATCACGGATAGTGCCTTTTACAATATCGCCGACTTTATGAATTTTGGCATATTCTTGAACTGGAGAGCTGCTTAATTCTTTTGTGCTTAATGATATTTTTTGGTTTTCTTCATCTATTTTGATAATTTTTACCTTGATTTTATCCCCTTGAGAGAATTTGTCTTTGCATTTATCGTTTCTATCCCAAGAAGCGTCTTCATTATGCAACAAACCTTCAATACCGCCAAGTCTAACAAACGCACCAAAAGAAGTTACTGAGGTAATTTCTCCCTCAACCACATCTGCAATTTTATAAGATTTCATAAATTCATCAAAAGGTTTAGAAAGTAAATTTCTTAAAGAAACTCTTAAGCGTCTTTCATTTGGATTGATTTCAATTACTTCAACATCAATTTCTTGGCCTTTGTTGATATAATCTTTTGGATTTTTAATATTTTTATCCCAAGAAATTTCGCTGATATGTAAAAATCCTTCTATATCATTTCCTAAATCTACAAAAGCACCGTAAGGCTCTATATTTGATACCATTACTTTAATAGTATCACCTACATCAAGAGTATCTTTTATCTCGCTCCATGGATCAGGTAAAGCCGCTTTTATAGACAAGGATAAATGTTTGCGTTCTTTATCATACTTTATAACTTTAACTGGAACTTTATCACCCTCTTTATAAAGTGTTCCAGGATTTACAGGTCCTTTGTAAGAAATTTCGCTGTAATGAACAAGGCCATCAACACCTCCTACATCTACAAACATACCATAGGTGGTAATTTTTTTCACAATACCTTCAATTAAATCTTCTTGTTGTGCTACATTATTGATCAATTCTTTGCGTTTTCTTCTCTCCTCATCTAAAGTTTTTTTACGAGAAACAATGATACTTTGCTCATCTTTATCGATTTTAATAATTTTAACTTTAAACGTTTTGCCTATAATGTTATTTGTTTCTTTGAAGCCATATTGAGATTTTGGCAAGAAAAATTCAACATCATTTTCATCAACAACTATCAATCCGCCTTTATTTTTTCCAACTACTTTTACGGTAAAAATATCATCTTGATTTTCTTGATAGTTTTTAATAAATTCAATAACTTTTTCTTTTCTCAAAGCTTTTTCATGAGAAAGTAAAGATCTGCCACCACGAGAACCCATAACAGCAACTTTAATACTATCGCCTATATTAAATAATAGCTTAGAATTGTCATCTTGTATTTCGCTAAGAGCTAAAATACCTTCAGATTTTTTACCTATATCTACATAAACTTCATCATTTTTGATCTCTACAATCACACCCTCTGTTGTAGCCTCTTCTCTTGATTTATCAAAAGCCTCTAAAAGCTGTCCAAAATCTTCTTCCTCAAGATAATCATCTACACCACCTTGAACTTTTTTGTTCACCTCGCTCATTATGGTCCTTTAAAATAATTTTTAGAAATTAGTTGATTTTACCTTATTTTTCTTTAATTAGTGTTAAGTTTTTTTTATTTTTGTTAATTTTTTTTAAATTTTTGACTTTTTTATTCTATTTGAAAACATTTTTTAATTAATTTTAAAATTTTCTATTTTGGCGATAACTTTTTGTATGATCCAATCAGGAGTACTAGCGCCTGCACTAATGCCACAATGTTTTTTATCTAAAAACCATTCTTTTTTCAACTCTTCTTCAGTTTCAATTAGATAGCTATCTTCACAATTGGTTTTTGCAATCAAAAAAAGTTGTTTTGTATTGGCTGAGTTTTTACCTCCTACAACAACCATAACATCACTTTTAAGTGAGAGTTCTTTAATGGCATCTTGATTCTTAAAGGTTGCATCGCATATAGTGTTAAAAACTCTTACTTCTTTGGCTTTAAGTATTAAAAAATTTACTATCTCCATAAAATGTTCAGGCTTCTTAGTTGTTTGGCTTACTACAGCTATTTTATTAGGAAGTTTTATATGTTGAAGCTCTTTTTTATCCAAAACTACATAAGCTTTTGTACTTACATAACTTTTCACTCCTTTAACTTCGGGATGATTTTCATCTCCAAAAATAACAACTTCATAACCCTCCTTACTCATTTGCTCGCAAATTTGTTGTGGCTTTGTAACAAAAGGACAAGTGGCATCAAAAATTTCTATATCTTTTTTTCTCAATTCTTCTAAATCTTGCTTTGTAATACCATGAGTTCTTATAATAGCCTTTTTTTCATTGCTTAAAGCTTTTATATTTTCCAAAGTTTTGACATTAAATTTTTTTTGTAAACGAGAAATTTCTTCGTTATTATGAATAAGAGGACCTATAGTTGCGGCATCTTTTATTTGTTCTGCTTTTTTAATAGCTCTTTTAACACCAAAACAAAAACCATAGTTTTTTGCTAATTCAATAATCAATCCTAGCTCCTAAATTTGATAAAATCTCTATAAAATTTGGAAAAGAAGTTTTTATACAATCACTATCATCAATCTCAACTCCACAAAGCAAACCTAAAATAGCAAAACTCATAGCAATACGGTGATCTCCATAGCTTTTAATTTTTGAAGATTTTAGTTCGCATCCACCTTCTATTTCAAAACCATCATCAAGTTCTCTAGTTTCAACACCACAAAGCTTTAGATTTTCAACCATCACAGCAATCCTATCGCTTTCTTTAACGCGTAATTCTTTAGCATTTATTAAACTAGATTTACCCTTAGCTAAAGCAAAAGCTATGGCCAAAGCAGGCGCTTCATCTATCAACCAAGCAATATTATCTTTAACTTCTATGCCATTAAGCTTGCTAGACTCTACCCTGATCTCACCAATAGTTTCAAAATCATTTTGAGTTATTGTCATTTCAAGTTTGGCGCCCATTTTTTGCAAAATTTTATACGCCTCTATACGAGTAGGATTAAGTAAAATATTTTTTAAGATAATTTGAGATTTAGGCAAAATAATAGCTACTAAAGCAAAATAGAAAGCCGAAGAAGGATCATTAGGAATGATTATATTTTGAGCTTTTAAAGGTTTTTTTAAAGGACTTATTTCAAGACTTAAGCCATCATTGCTAACCCTTATTGGAGCTTTCATAGCCTTTAACATGTTTTCACTATGATTTCGACTAAGAGAAATTTCACTAAAAGTGCATACATTATCAGCTCTAAAAGCAGATAAAATCATAGCTGTTTTAACTTGAGCCGAAGAAATTTCGCTTTTATAGTTAAAAGCTTTTAAATTTTGACCTTCTATGCAAAGTGGAGCTAAATTTGCCTCATTTCTTCCATAAATTCTAGCGCCTATTTGAGTAAGTGGTTTGCTTATCCTTCTCATAGGACGATTGTTTAAATACTTATCTCCACTTAAAACAAAAAAACCAGAAATTCCTGCTAAAAATCCTATCATCAAACGCATAGCAGTTCCTGAATTTCCACAGTCTAAAATACAATTTGGAGATAAAAATTCTTTAGGGGGTATAATTTTGACGCAAGAATCTTTTTGTTCAATTTTAGCTCCAAGATTTTTTATAATTTCAAGAGTGTTTAAAGTATCTTGAGCTAAGAGATAATTTTGAGCCTTATTTTCTTCTTGTGTTAAAAGCGAAAATATAGCAAAACGATGAGATATGCTTTTATCTGCTGCTATATTTTCAAGTATGGCATTTACAGGGGTTTGCAATTTGTAAATTTTCATCTTAAATCAAGACCCAAATTTTTAAGAGTATTTAAAATTTTATCCATACATTCATTGACTTGATTATCCTCTAGAGTTTTATTTATATCCCTAAAAGAAAAACTTATAGTAACGCTATAAAATTCTTTAAGGTTTTCATCACTATAAATATCAACTAAACGAAAATTTTCAAGTATTTCTAAATTCAATTCTTCAATACATTTTTTAATCTGATTGTATTCAAAACCTTTAGGTATTAACACGCTAAGATCTCTAGTGATAGCTGGGAATTTGGAGTAAGGCTTAGCTATTTTAAAATCTTGCCTGATTAAATCTAAATCAAGTTCGCAAATATATGTTTTTGGTAAATCTCTCTCATTTTCTATTTTTAAATGCAAACGGCCTATAAAACCTACTTTAATATCCGATAGATAAATATCTGCTTGTTCATAAGGGCTTAAAATATTATATTTTGATGATTTTAGCTTAAAATCACCTATAATATTTTTAATGTCTAAAAGAAAATCATAAAATTGCACCGATTCAGGTTTTGCCTTGTTGGAAATTTTAGCTTCTTCTTTTAAGCCAGAATGGATAAATGCGATACGATTTAATTCTTGATTATTAACATTGAAAACAGCCCCTAGTTCAAAAAGTTTAATAATTTTTTTAGAATTTTTTGCATTTAAACTTGCTGCATTTAACAAATGATTTAAAAGGGTTGTTCTTAAAGTATTAAGTTCTGCTGTAATTGGATTAATTAGTTTTAATTTAACAGAGTCAAAACCCAATCTTTTAAGTTCTTCTTCATTATCCAAAACATAATGTAAGCTTTCAAAATAACCACTAGCTACTGCTCTTTTCCTTAAATTCAAAAACTCAATATAATTTTTATATGCAGAATTTAAACGATTTTTTTCTATAAATTCTAAACCCTTAGAAGCAATATTATCAATACCTATAATTCTTACAACTTCCTCGCAAATATCTGATAAATTTTTAATATCAGGACGATGCAAAGGTGCTTTAACATTTATAAGCCCTTCACCTGAAAGTATGAGCTCAAAACCTAATTTTTTCAATATTTTTAATACTTCATCTTTATCAACATTTTGCCCTATTATATCACCAATACTTTCAATACTTATTGGTATGATTGGTAATTCTTTGTCAGTTAAAATTTGTTGAGAAGAACTATAAATAACAAGATTTGGAATCTGCTCAAAAATACTAAGCAAAAAATCCATTCCTAAATTTAATTTAGGTTCACTTCCCCTAAAACTTCTATAAAGCATTTTTTCATCTTGATCTTTATGATATATTTTAGCATCTGCAATTACCAATGGATCGGTATAATTAGCCTCAATAATAATTATTTTAGAATCATCTTTACATCTACTTTCATTATTTTGGAAAATTCCGCTAAAGCTTAAAAGTTTATCTTTGCAAGATACTTTTGTTTCTCCATGCACTTGCTTGCTTAAATTAATGGTAAATTCTTCATCTTTTTCAGAAAAACTACTTAAATCATAAGCATTAAAAAGAACACCAGTTGAATGCGTTGCATAATTTAATAAATTTTCTATGGAATTTTTTCCCAAACCTTCAATTTGAGCAAGTCTTAAACTAAGTAATAAGTTTGTTTGAATTTCTTCTTTTAACTCTATGGCTCGATAATTATAAAGTCCATTAAGTTCTTTCTCAGCTGCTAAGCGCAAAATTCTACCGATACCTAAAACATTTTCACTTTCTTTAAATGGTTTTGGTTCTTTTAAATTTAAATTTAAAGCTGTAGCCAAATCACGAGCAATACCATAAATACTTAAACAATCACCCCTATTAGGAGTAAGTTCTACTTCTATTAGCTCATCATTAAAAATTTCATAAGTATTTAAAGCTCTCCCAAGTTCTAATTTCCCTATACTCTCATCTAAAAGCATAATTCCTTCATTGATTTTTTCAAAACCCAGTTCTAAACTAGAACAAAGCATACCACAAGAATCCACTCCTCGTAATTTTGCTTCTTTTATTTCCATACCGTTTGGCATGATAGCACCTTTAGTTGCAACAGCTACAAATTGTCCTGCATCAACATTCGCAGCACCGCAGACAATTTGCAAGGTTTCACTTCCGATATCAACTTGACAAATGCTTAATTTATCTGAATTTTCATGTTTAATTTTTTCCTTAACATAGCCTACAACAACTTTATCTGGAGCCTTTAAAGCGCCAACCCTATCAACTTCTATACCTATAGAGTTTAAAGTTTTAGCTATTTTATCCGAACTTATTTCTTCAAGTTCTAACCAATCATTCAACCAACTTTTAGTAATTATCATCTAAACTGCTCCAATAATCTCAAATCACCTTCAAATAAAGATCTTAAATCTGGAATTTGATGCAAAAGCATTGCAAAACGCTCTACTCCCAATCCAAAGGCATAACCACTTACATTTTCATAACCAACAAAATTATAAACATTAGGATCAACTATTCCACATCCTAAAACTTCAAGCCAACCTGTATGTTTGCAAACTCTACAACCCTTTCCTTTGCAAAACACACAAGAAATATCAACTTCAGCAGAAGGCTCTGTAAATGGGAAAAAACTTGGACGAAAACGAACTTTCACATCTCCGAACATATAACGCAAAAAATCTTCCAATACACTTTTTAAATTTGCAAAGCTAACCTTTTGCCCTTCTTCCACCACAAGGCCTTCAACTTGATGAAACATAGGAGTATGCGTAATATCAAAATCTCTTCTAAATACAGCACCAGGGGCTATCATCCTAATAGGAGGTTTTTGTGCAAGCATTGTCCGTATTTGCACTGGCGAAGTTTGTGTTCTTAAAAGCCTTTTATCATCAAAATAAAAGGTATCTTGCATATCTCTTGCAGGGTGAGATTTAGGCAAATTTAACGCTTCAAAATTATGAAAGTCATCTTCTATTAAAGGCCCTTTTTCTATGCTAAAATTCAAAGCTATAAAATACTCTATGATTTTATCCATGGTGCTCATAACAGGATGCAAGGCACCTGTTGTAATACTTTCATCAAAATAGTTAAAATTTAAAGCATCTTGTTTCATTCTTTCTTCTAAAGCAAGATTTTCCAAATCTTTAAATTTGGCTAAATAAGCCTCATTAAATATTTCTTTTTGTGCATTTAATTTAGCAGCAAATTCTTTTTTCTCCTCATCTTCTAACTCTTTAAGCTTTGTAAAGCCTTCTGTTAAAATACCTTTTTTTCCAAGAACGGAAATCCTAATGGCTTCCAAATCATTTAAATTCTCACATTTTTGAATCTGTTCTATAAAATTTTGCAATTTTCTTACCTTAAATAAAATATTTCAAGTTCTAATTCTATTAAAAACTATTTTAAATTCAGCATAAAAACCAAACTTTAAAGATATAATTGTATCAAACCAACAATAAAAAAGGATAAATAATGCAAGAAAAAACAATTTTTGAACTCATAGTTGAAGGTAAACTTCCATGCAATAAAGTGCTTGAAAGTGACGATTTTCTAGCATTTCATGATATTGCACCCAAAGCACCCATACATATACTTATAATCCCTAAAAAACATTTTAAAGACTTTCAAGAATTTAATCCTGAACTTATGGCCAAAATGACAAGTTTCATACAAGAATTAGCTGTTCTTTTAGGTGTAGATAAAAGTGGATATCGCTTGGTAACAAACTGTGGAAAAAATAGCGGACAAGAAGTTTTTCATTTGCATTTTCATATGCTTGGAGGTTTTGAACTGCCTAAGGAAAAAACAAAAAAAGAAAATCCTCAAGCTTTATTTTAGTTTAAATGGTAGAAAAACTACCATTTAAACTATTTTGTCAAAGGTAGCAACATTCCCTCATATAATTTTTGATAAATTTCATCACCGCATAACTTTTTAGCTAGCTCTAAACCAAAAAGAATTGCCGTAGCTGGACCTGCTGAAGTTATAACATTTTTATTTACAACTACAGCCTTGTTAACACGATTTCCATTAAGTCCAACTTCACAACTAGGATAGCAAGCAAACTCGCCCTCTAAAACACCTGCTTCATTTAAGACTATAGGAGAAGCACAGATTGCGGCAACAATTTTATTTTTGCTATGAAGTTGTTTAATGATATTTAAAATAACATTTGAATTCTTAAGATTCATCATACCTTCAAAGCCACCCGCCAAAGCAATGGCATCTAAATTTTCTATATCAACATCCTCTATAGAACAATCTGCTTTTATACTAATGCCATTAGCACCTTTTACTAATAACTCACTGTTTAACGAAGCTATAACAACTTCCAAATCTGGATTTAATTCTCTTGCTCGTTTTAAAACATCCGCAATTCCTATAAATTCAGCTTCCTCAAAACCTTGAGCCAATGGAATTAATACTTTTTTACTCATTTTGTTCTCCTTTTTTATATTTTTTAAATCTTTCTTCTCTTTCTTTGTTTTTTTGCATCATTTGACGATTAAAACCTATGACCAAAACAATCATTAAAAACACAAAAATAACTATTAGAATGAAATCTAAAATTTCCATAAATACAACCTTATTTTTGGGAAATTCTAACACATTTTTTTAAATCTTTAGAGAAAATTCAAAGATATTTCTATAAAATCTTTTTTTAAATAATTTCTCTGAAAAGGTTTACAAATTGAATCAGAAAAATATAAGAATTTTTGTTTTTTTTGTTATTATTATTTTATGGGGCTATTTTTCTTTCCCGATAGAAATATTAAAAATTCAAGATCCTAGTGGAGTTGTAAGCTATGGCTATACAGAAAATGCAAAAGCTTATTTAAAAAGTTATCTTATTACGCTTTTATTAACTGCTTGTGCTGTTATTATCGGAGTGATTATTGGTTTTAGCTTAGCTATTTTACGCTTCTCTAAATTTAAAACACTTAATTTTATTATAGATGAATATATAGACATTATACGAGGAACACCGGTAATTTTACAATTGATGATTTTTGCTTTTGTAATTTTTACTTTTATAGATAACCTTTATGCAGCCATTCTTGCACTAGGACTTAATAGCTCGGCTTATATAGCAGAAATTGTAAGAAGCGGCATTAATAGTGTAGATAAAGGACAAATGGAAGCTGCAAGAGCAATGGGACTTGATTACAAAACTTCAATGAAAGAAATTATTCTTCCTCAGGCTACTAAAAACATTCTACCTGCATTAGCTAATGAATTTATTTCTTTATTTAAGGAAACTTCTGTTGTAGGATTTATTAGTGTTATTGATATTACCATGCAAAGTCAAAGCTTGCAAGCCGTACTTTACAATCCAAAACCTATTATTTTCACTGGACTTGTTTATTACGTAAGTGTAAAAATTTTTAGTTATTTTGCAAAAAAACTTGAACTTAGGATGAATAAAAATGATTGAAGTTAAAAATTTACAAAAAAAATATGGAGAATTAGAAGTTTTAAAAAATATTAACACTACAATCTCAAAAGGCGATGTAATAGCTATCATAGGTCCAAGTGGAGGCGGAAAAAGTACATTTTTACGCTGTATCAATCGCTTAGAACTAGCTGATAGTGGGGAAATTTTAATCAATAAACAAAACATACTTGATAAAGAAATTGATATTAATAAGATCAGGCAAAAAGTTAGCATGGTATTTCAGCATTTTAATCTTTTTGCTAATAAAAATGTTATGGAAAATTTATGTTTAACACCCATTAAAACAGGAATTTTAAGTCAAGAAGAAGCCATAAAAAAAGCAAAAATACTTCTTGCTAAGGTGGGTTTAGCAGACAAAGAAAATATAATGCCCCATAAGCTCTCTGGTGGACAAAAACAACGCATAGCTATTGCTAGAAGCTTGATGATGAATCCTGATGTTATTTTATTTGATGAGCCTACTTCAGCTCTAGATCCTGAAATGATAGGCGAGGTTCTAAGCATTATGAAAGATGTTGCAAAAGAAGGTTTAACTATGCTTGTAGTAACTCATGAAATGGGCTTTGCTAGAAATGTTGCCAATCGTATATTTTTTATGGATAAAGGAAAAATTGCTGTTGATGCAAGCCCTAAAGAAGTATTTGAAAATCCTAGCAATGAAAGATTGAGAGAATTTTTAAATAAGGTTTTAAATCATTAATTCATAAGCCATTAAGGCTTATGAATTTTAATCCCAACATTCAGCGTTTTTAATTCCAAGCTTGCTAGCGTTAAATTTAGGATCTATACCAGATTTTTGTTGCGTATTAAAATCTTTTAAAACTTTATTTACTATACCACCTAAAAGCAATAAAGATATAATATTTGTCGTTGCCATGAAAGCCATAGTCAAATCAGCCAAATTCCAAGCAAGTTTTAAATTCATTTGCGAGCCTATAAAAATCATAGCTACAGCTGTAATTCTAAACAAATTCATTACAAATTTGGAATTTGTTAAATATTTAACATTAGCTTGAGCATAATAATAATTTCCTATTAAAGAAGTTATTGCAAAAAGAACAATAGCTATAGTAATAAAATGGATTCCAAAGCTACCATAATACTCACGCATAGCTTCTTGAACTAAAGGCATTCCACCATCAATTTTACTTTCTCCAAGTCCTAAATATGCCATAGAAAAAAGAACTAAAAATCCAGAACTTGTACAAACAACAACATC
The DNA here is from genome assembly GCF_004378995.1 of Campylobacter sp. US53. Taxonomy (NCBI): domain Bacteria; kingdom Pseudomonadati; phylum Campylobacterota; class Epsilonproteobacteria; order Campylobacterales; family Campylobacteraceae; genus Campylobacter; species Campylobacter sp. US53. Next base: position 77,565 of record NZ_RYYH01000005.1, read on the forward strand.
AATTAAAACTGAAAAGGCTTGTATAACACCTTGTTTAGCTGGATGACTTGTCAAAGCTGCTGCAGCTGCATTAGGTGCCGAGCCCATACCTGCTTCATTTGAAAAAAGCCCTCTTTTAATCCCTATAACTAAAGCAGAACCAGCAAAACCACCAAAAATCGCTTTAAAATCAAAAGCACTTTGTAAAATCATATGAACCACAGAAGGAATTTTATCAAAATTCATTAAAACAGCAATCACAGCAAGTAAAACATAAGCTAAAGCCATAAAAGGAACAATTAAAGAACTAATTTTACCTATTTTAGTATGGTGAGAAAAAAACATCCATGCGCCAAAAATAGTTAAAACAATACCAATAATCATTGGCCAAGAGCTTGATGCAAAATCTACAGCAGCATTTGGATTAAACATATCATAATAAACTTTAAAAGACGAAGTCATTGTTTGACTTTGAAGTCCGTTAAATCCATAAGCATAAGTAATAATAAGAATAAAAGCAAAAAAAGCTCCAAAAAAATGTGAGCCTAAGGCTTTTTTTATATAATAAGCTGGCCCGCCTTTAAATCCACCTGTATCATCTTTTGATTTGTAAACTTGAGCTAAGGTACTTTCAGCAAATGCTGAGGCACCACCAAAAAATGCCATAACCCACATCCAAAATAAAGCACCAGCTCCACCTGTAGCCAATGCCAAAGAAATTCCAGCGATATTTCCTATACCAACTCTAGAAGCAGTTGAGATCATCAATGCCTGAAAAGGTGAAATATGTTCTTTAGTGTGTCCTTCGTTTTTTTCTGTAAGAATTTTAAATACAGAACTCAACATACGAAACTGAACAAAGCGAGTTAAAAAACTATAATAAAACCCACAAACAATAAGTAAAACTACCATAATAATGTCTGTATTTGGGACAATCTTATTAGCTATAATATCAGACGCTTTATTGGCAAAATCTAGCATAATATCTAAATTCATCCAAACTCCTCAAAAAATAATCTAAATTTTACTTTAACATAATTTTTATAAAAAGGACTTTATGATTTTATTTGTTTTAAGTTATTGTGTAAATTTGAAACTTTTAAGAAACAAAATTGCTAAAATTTTGTCTTAAAGCTTCATAAGAGATTATACCAACGCTTGTAGCTAAATTTAAACTTCTTCCATAAGATTTCATAGGTATAGTTATAGCATTTTCCCAATTTAATTGCATTAATTCCATAGGTAAGCCATAACTCTCACTTCCAAAGAATAAGAAATCATTTTTCTGAAATTCTGCATCAAAATAAGCTTTTTGACTCTTGGTTGTTGCGAAAAAAAAGCGATTTTTATAAATCATATTTTCATTCAAAAATTCTTCAAGATTCTCCCAAATAATGGGCTCTAATTTATCCCAGTAATCAAGCCCTGCTCTTCTAACAGCCTTTTGAGAAATATCAAAAACAGTTGGTTTAACGATATGAAGTTTAAAACCAGCATTAAAACACATTCTACCTATACTACCTGTATTTTGCGGTATTCTAGGGTGAACTAAAACTATATTAAACATATTTATACTAGAACTCTTTGAATGTTAGGATTTAATTTTACTAAAATTTCATAGTTAATAGTATGAAAAAAATCAGCCCAAATATCAGCATCTTTAAACACGCAAATTTCCTCGCCAGAATTTTCACAAGAAAAACTATCCATTGACATCTTTCCAAGCATTGCTTTTCCATTTCCAAGCACTAACTCCCCTTTTCCATTGTATCGGAAAAGACCATCAGCATAACCCAAATCATAAGTCGCTACTTCCATATCCTTTGCAGCAGTAAAAATGCCTCCATATCCTATACTCTGTCCTTTTTGTAAAATCCTTTGACTTAATCTATGAGCATACAAGCTTAAAACTCTTTTTAAATTTGAATCCCCATATCCAAATTGAACAAGCCCAACTCTACAATATTCATCTTCGGGAATTTTCCCTCTAAATAATGCTGCAGAATTATGCGAATGAAATAATAAATTTGAAAAATATTTTTTTACTATCTTTTTAGCTTTTTGAAAATTTTCTTTTTGAACAAAAAAACTTCCATCCATTTCATCTGCACTAGCAAAATGTGTAAACATTCCAGTAAGTTTTAAATCACTACTTTGAATAAGATCTATAGCATGTTCTAAATTTTCTACACAAATTCCATTGCGATGCATGCCTGTATCTATTTTTAGATGTATTTTTATATCTTGCTTGTATTTTTTTACTTGAGAAATATCATTTAAAGCATAAATAAATCGAGAATTTTCATTACCATGAGGACGATGTGATAGTATTAATATATTCTCAAAAAATTCTTCGATTTCTTGAGCTTCTTCTTCACTCTTAACAGCAACAAAAGAAACTCCTAAATTTTTGGCTAATGGAGCTAAAAGTTTAGCTCCATGTCCATATGCATTATCTTTAAAAACGCAAATTAATCTTTGAAAATTCCCTATTTTTTTAGCAATATGTCTTAAATTATATTCATAAGCTTTTTGATCAATTTTTATTAAAGACATTTATTGCTCTGCTAAAATTTTCATTTTACCTTTACTATCTATCTTAACGTATAAAATTTTATCGCCTCTAAACTGATAGTTTTTAGTGTAGTAATCCTCATAAAATGAAATTCTATACATAGTTTCATTTTTTAAATTCGGATAAGGGCTTATATTAATATCTGAAAATTTAATCTTTTTATCTTCTTTACGAGAAAAAATAGATTTTTTCATGGAAGCAAACTGTTCAAATTTCATTTTATCAAAACGTTTAAATTCTTGCTCATCATAAAAACTTAAATAGGTATTAGTGTCACTATTTGTCCAAGCTAATTTCCATGTAAAAAGATCAGCCAATAAACTAGCTATTTGATCCTTTTTAGCTCTAATTTTTTCTTTTTCTTCTGTCATTGCAAAAACTTTTTTACCTTGTACAACTTGTGCAAAATTTTCTAAATTATTATTAAACAAAGCTATACATCCTCTTGTTTTAAACTCATCAATTCTAGATCCATCTAAAGGATAACCATGGATCCAAATACCACCACCTGTTTTTCCTTGTACTTTATCAAGCAAATTTGGATAGGTTGTAGCAAAAGCAAATGGACCATAATAAGGATCACCTGGATTAAACTTACGACCCAACTCATAAAAACCTACTGGCGTTTTCAAATCTCCTTCTATTTTTTTATCACCCATTAAACCTGTTATTATTTCTTTTTGTTCAAAAAGTTTTTTAATTTTTCCATCCTCATAAAAATAAACACGAAGAATTTTATCTGTTTTGTTTGTAAGCACGATAGCAACATTATCATCATAGTATCCAAGTGAAATATTTTTATCTCCTATTTCACTTAACCAAAAATCCTTTTGAGTTAATTCTTTTTCAATCGCTACACCAACAGCATCTAATCCTTGATTAAGATAAATTTTAACAAGATCAGAAGCATGTAACATCAATGAAGAAAGCGTAATTAATAAAGCAAGTCGTTTTAACAATGTTTTTCCTTTAGGTATTTTAAAATTTTTTAAATCGAAAATGTTTGTGATTATAATATTTTTTTTCTTAAAAAATATTAATTATATTAACAATGCGGCCTTATTTATGATATAATTTTTATAAATCATAAAGGCTTGTTTTAAAAGGTTGTCTATAATGATAAGAAATTTTTTATAGGAGTGTCTTTTTTAGGCATTTTGTTTTTAGCTTTTTATGTATTAGTATGATAGAAAGAAAGTGTATTTAGTTTAAATACATGCTAGCCTCTAACTTGTGACTTAAATTTACAGGATTGTGTTTTTTCTTTTAATAAAAAATATTAAAGTTTCAGCCTACCCAAAACCTATAAAAATTTTCCTCATTATTCTAATTTAAAGATTAAAATTTATAGTTTAAATTCTTATATAGGCGATATCATTCCTAAAAAATTTAATATAGTTAATGGTGATATTCTTATAAATTTTATAGGTAGAAGCATTACCGATGATTCTAGATTTAGGGTTGAATTTTTAAACAATAATGCTCCAACTGGTTTTTTCTTTGATTTTGATGTTACTATGCAAAAAATTTTCAAACAGGCAACATACATTAAAAAATTTTCAAAATTTTATATTCAAATAAAAATATTTTTTGATATAATGAACAAATATTTAATATTATAAAATAAGGATACAATATGAAAAAAATTCTTCTCTTAGGTACTCTTTTTGCTGTAAATCTTTGGGCTGTTAATGATATAGAGATAAAAAATGCCTTTGTAAAACAAACTCCACCTCATGCGCAAAATAGTGCTATTTTTCTTACCATTTTTAATAATACTAATAAGGATATTGCTCTAATAAGTGCCAAAAGCGATATCAGTGAAGTCAGTGAACTGCATACACATATACATAAAGATGGAAAAATGATGATGCAAAAAATTCCTGAAATTATTATAAAAGCTCATTCAAGCACAGAGCTTAAATCAGGAGGTTACCATATAATGCTTTTAAAACTAAAAAAACCTATTATTAAAGACACGAAGGTAAATTTAGATTTAAAATTTAATAATCACAAAATCATAGAGTTGAAAAATATTGATTCTAAAGAATTTTAATTAATGAGAAAAATTATTTTTATCCTAGCTTTTGCTTTTGTTATTGCTATTTTATATATTATTTTTGATTTTTATATAATAAAAGATTCTAAAAAAATAACAAAAGCTGATTTTTCTACCCCATTGACTTGCGATCTTAATGTTAAAGACTGCACATATAGTTTTAATAATAAAGAAGTCTTAATTTCCCTAAATCCCAAACCCTTACAATCTTTAGATGTTACAAATCTAAAGATTGTAAATCTAGGAAATTATAACAACTTAGGAATTAAAATTTATGGATTAAATATGTATATGGGTGAAATTAAACCTAAAATATATCGATTAAATTCAACAGACTATGAAAGCAAAATAGTTCTTGCTGCTTGCGTTTTAGATACTATGCGTTTTAGGGTAGAATTTATGGATAATAATAAACCCATAGGGTTTTATTTTGATTTTGAGCTAAAAAAATGAAAAAAAATATTATTTTATTTATAGTTATAGTTGCCATTATTTTAGGTGTAATATTTTTTATTAAAAATCATCAAAATTCTTATGATTTTATCTTAAAATCAGATTTAAAAGAGGAAACCACTCTAAAAGATTTTAAAGGAGATAAGCTTATTATCTATTTTGGATACACTTATTGCCCTGATGTTTGTCCGGCAACTCTTAGTTTGGTAGGCAAAGCCTTAAAGCAAATCAATAATCCTAAGGCTCATCTTCTTTTTATTTCTTTAGATCCAAATAGAGATAACAACTTAAGCAATACAAACGAATGGTTACGATACTTTTACCCAAAAGCAGATGCCTTAATTGCAAAAGATGAAAAAACTCTTCAAAAAATAACAAAACAATATAATGTTCAATATCAAAAAATAGATCTAAATGATTCTTTTATGGGTTATTCTATAGCACATAGCAATATGCTTTATCTTATTGATGAAAAAGGTCATTTTTATAAAGAAATTAGCGATTTAAATCCACAAGAAATTTTAAGAGAACTTAGAATTTTTCTAAATTCTCAATAATTATACTTAAGTAAAAAGATCAGTTGAGAGGTATCTTTCAGCCGTATCGTTTAGCATAGTTAAAATTCTTTTATCTGGAAATTTCTTTGCTAGCATACTTGCGGCAAATACATTTGCTCCACTTGATATACCTACCATTAAACCACTTTTGGCAAGTTCTTTGGCTGTATTTATAGCATCTTCATTACTTACCGTGATCACTTCATCTATAATTTCTTTATTTAAAATAGCAGGTATAAAATTCGCCCCTATTCCTTGTATTTTATGGCTTCCCGCTTCACCTTTGCTAAACAATGGAGAATTTAGAGGCTCGACTCCAACAATATCCACTTTTTCTAATTTTTCTTTTAGTATTTCCCCAACTCCACTAATAGTACCGCCAGTTCCAAAACCAGCTACAAAAATATCAAGTTCATTATCCAAATCTCTTAAAATTTCTAAAGCCGTATTCTTACGATGCGCATTTTTATTTGAAATATTTTCAAATTGAGAAACCATAAAAGAATTTGGAGTATTTAATAATATTTCATTTGCTTTATCAACCGCTCCTTTCATTCCTAAATTTACAGGAGTTAATTCTAACCTAGCACCAAAGAGTGTTATCATTTTTCTTCTTTCTAAACTCATAGATTCAGGCATTACAGCAACAAATTTAAGTCCCAAATCTGCACAAATCATAGCCAAAGAAATTCCAGTATTTCCACTAGTTGCTTCAACTATTGTAGTATCTTGATTAATTTTTTTACTATCTAAAGCATCTTTAATCATTTCAAAAGCTGCTCTATCTTTTATAGAATGACTAGGATTTAAAAATTCACATTTAGCAAAAACATTGATACCAATTTTTTTCAAATGTATAATAGGAGTATTTCCTATAAGCTCACTTACTTTTTCATGCACTTTCATAATTTTAATATCCTTTTTTTGTTTAATAATGATAGTTTTATAAAAGTTTAAAAAAATAAAGTAAATAAAAGATACAAAATATCTGAATTAATTAAGAAAGAAGGCTAGAATTTATCTAGCCAAAGTTTTATTTTTTCTTTTTGCCGCTTGCTTTTGCAACAGCTTCTTTAAGGTTTTTACCTACCTTAAATTTTGCAACTCTTGTAGCAGGAACTTTGATTGTTTTTCCTGTGCTTGGTACTCTAGCTTCTCTAGCAGCTCTTTCTTGAGTTGAAAAAGTACCAAAACCAATAAAACTGATGCTATCACCTTTAGCTAAAACATCAGTAATAGTAGAAATAACTGCATCAGTAGCAGTAGTAGCGTCTTTTTTTGTTAGCCCAGCTGTTTGAGCAACTAATGAAATGAAATCTGCTTTGGTCATAAAAGCTCCTTTGTTTTAATTGAAACGCCTAATTTTAGCATATTTAAAAAACAATATCAAGTAAAAAACAGCTTTTTTTAAGTTTTTTTCAAAAAACTTTATTATTTTTTCTTATATCTTTCAAATTCTCCGCTATTATCAATTTCATTGCCAATTTTCTCGTATAAATCATAATAAAATTTAACAAATTCTTTACACTTAGGCATAATAGGAAGAAAAATATTATCTTCAATTTCACAAAATCTACTTAAAAACTCTTTTGCATCAAGTCTTAAAGCATAGTGTTTTGCTAATTCATGATAATTTTTTAAAGTTAGTTCTTTAAATTTTTCATAATGCCCTAAATCAAAATTTATCTTCAAATTATTATTTTCAAAAATCAATACTTCACTTTCAAAAAGCAAACTAAGATGAATAAGTCCTTCCGTATAATAAGGTCTAACTTCATCAACCCTTTGCCAAGAAATAAGTCCAATAGCTCTTTTTATAAGTTCATGAAAAACAGGCATTATCAAGTCATCTTGTTCGTGATAAAAGAAATTTATAAGTCCACCTGTAGTAGCTTTATATTCTTCTATATTTTTAAAAAAACCACTCTGATTCATTGTTTTTTCGGTATCATTAGCAATAAAAAATATATGACCAAATTCATGGCCTATAGTTGATACTTCATAAACCCTTTTCCAAATTTTTTCCCGATAAAATAAAATATTTCTTCCAAAATCCAAAAATTCTTTATCAAAAATCTCGCTAGAAATTTTCATAAAAGGCTTTGTTTTAGCATTTTCATATACAAAATTTATAAAGGCAAATATTTTTTTGCCCGCCTTAGAACTTACAAACTCATCATTTGGAACGACTTGAGCTGAGAATAAACCTTTAAGTTCAGCACCATAAAATATCATCGGAGTGCAAATATAAAGTTGAGTTTTTTCTATATTAGATAAAACTTCTTTTTCTAATTCACAATCTTCAAGTCCTATATTTTTATAAACATGTTCAAAACTTTCCTTAATTTCACTACCAAATTTCAAAACATCAAAATCATTTTCATCTTCTATTCTTATATCCCATTCTAATGCCACCGCATGAGTATAATTATCTTCATAATATTCTAAAGGATGTCCCACTTGTAAAGGTGATTTTACTTTCATCCAAGCAAATTCAGCTTCTTGCCAAGCTTTTATAACTCTATCTTCATCTTTTTCACAAAACGCCAATTTTAATTTTTCAAAATATTCTATATAAGCTTTTTCCTCTTCGTTGCTAGCAAATATTTTAAGCTGATCAATCATATCTTCAAAAGCAAATTCTAATTTTAAAATTTCATTCTCGAAAAATCTCGCATAAGGAACAAATTTCCATAAATTTCCTATTCTAACTAAAACACCATAGCTTCGCTCACAAATTTCTCCTTCTGGAGTTTTTTGATATAAATGATTTTTACGTAAAAATTCCATTGCATCATCTAAATTTGGAAATTGAGTAGATAAAATTTTATTATTTTTTTCTATAATTTCTTTAGTCCAAGAAATTTCAAAAATATTCATAATTAAACCTATATTATGCACTCCTTGTATTAAAGACAGATAAAAATTATTTAAAAGTTTTTTCTCTTTTATTTCATTAATTAAATTTTGATGTTCTTTTTCGTAAAACTTTCTAACCTCTTCATAGAACTTATGTTTTAACTCTATAATCTTATCTTCCTTAAAGTTGTTTTTTTTCCACTCTTGAACTAAATTTTCTTCCTTTAAATCAACCAAACGCCTAAGTATGGCTAGCATAGTTGTTGTATCTTGTTTTAACCCACTTAAAGAAATCAAAGATCTAAAATACTCGCCCACATCTTCTTTGTCTAAAAACTCATATAACGCATTATTTCTTTCTTTGTATTTTCTAACCAATTTAGCTATTTCTTTAAAATTATTCATACTTTTATTCTCCTTTTTAACTTTTTTAATTATAATTTATTTTTTAAAATAAGGAGTAAAAATGAGAGATATGGGAGAACCAAAATTAAAAATTGTAGCTATGCCAAGTGACACAAATCCAGCAGGAAATATTTTTGGCGGATGGATACTTTCACAAATCGATTTAGCAGGAGCTATCGCAGCAAGAGAACTTTCTCCTGAACGCGTTGTAACCATCTCTATGGATAAAGTAGTTTTTAAAGAACCTGTTTTTATAGGCGATATAATTTCTTGTTACTCTAAAGTTGTAAATGTGGGCAACACTTCAATCAGCGTTGAAGTAGAAGTCACAGCTCAAAGAGTGGATTCTCAAGGTTGTACTTCTTGTATTAATGTAACTTCGGCTTTAGTAACTTATGTAAGTGTTACAAGAGATGGAAAGAAAAAGCCTATTAGTGAAGAACTTAAAAGAATTCATGGCTTTTTAAATGCTTAAAGCTTATTTTGTATGATAAAACTTTATCCTTTAAGCTTATCAGCATTTATTTAAACCGCCACTATTATATTTTTTATCTAGACATTCTTTGAAAAATTCCCCTCTGGTTTTTGGAATTTTTCCTGGATGTTTTTGTTTCATGTGTTCTAAATACTTATCATAACTAGAAAGTCCCACCAAGGGATGAAAAAACCTTTCGGCTTTTTCATAATAATACTTAAATTTTTTGAAATTCATCAATCTTAATATACTTAGTTTCTTTAAGAGGAATTTTAATTTTACCTAAGCAAATTCCTATACAAGAAATTATAACAAGCAAGGTAGCTATCATAAAGAACACACAAAGAATTGCATTAAGTAAATTTCCAACTTTACTTTGAGTGGCTATTGAAATTTCTTTTTTAATTGTAGAAATTTCTTTTTCATCTTTAGTATTATTTAATTTAAATTCTAAATCTTTAATTTTTTGACTTTGTATGCTAACGGCGGCTACATGACTTACCGCATTTGCTACTTTATTGCCTTCTTCATAAGGCATAATTTTTTGAATTCCTCCATACAGAGTTGCCACTAAGACAAATACCGCAGGTACTAAAGTAACCCAAGTATATCTTGCCTTGCCCATTTTTACAAGTATAGTTGTAGCAAGAAGCAAAGCCATACCCGCAAGCATTTGATTACTCACGCCAAAAAGAGGCCAAAGTGTATAAATCCCTCCCTTAGGATCAATGGCGCCTTGATAAAGAAAATATCCCCAACCTGCAACACTTAAAGCCGTAGCCAAAAGTCCAGCTGGATAATTATGAATATCTCCTAAAGGTTTATAAACATTACCCAATATATCTTGCACCATAAAACGACAAGCCCTTGTCCCAGCATCCACCGCTGTTAAAATAAATAAAGCTTCAAACAATATAGCAAAATGATACCAAAAAGCCATCAAATCCACGCCGCCAAAAAGTTCATGCAAGATCAAAGCTACACCTATAGCAAAAGTTGGAGCTCCACCTGTTCTTGAAAGTATAGTATGCTCTCCTATATTTGCGGTTAAAGTAGTAATTTCTTCAGGAGCAATACTAAATCCCCAACTTGAAATGGTTTGTGCTACATTTACAACATCTGTTCCTATCAAAGCAGAGCTTGAGTTTATAGCAAAATAAAGACCTGGATGTAAAATACAAGCACAAATTAAAGCCATAATCGCCACAGCGCTTTCAGCAAGCATAGAGCCATATCCAACAGCCAAAGCATGAGTTTCGTTTTCAAGCATTTTAGGAGTAGTTCCACTAGAAATCAAAGCATGAAAACCACTGATCGCACCACAAGCAATGGTAATAAATAAAAATGGAAACACTCCACCTGCAAATACTGGACCTGTTCCATCAAAATACTGAGTATTTGCTTTTGGCATTTGTAAATCAGGAGCAACCAAAACAATAGCTACAGCCATTACCACAATAACACCGATTTTCAAAAAAGTTGAAAGATAATCTCTTGGAGCAAGTAAAAACCACACAGGTAAAACAGAAGCAATAAAACCATAAGCCATCATAACAATTGCCAAAGTTGGAGCTTCTAAAGTAAATATTTTAGCCCAATAAGGATCAGCAGCTATAACGCTACCATAATGAATAGCCAAAATTAAAAGCACAAAACCTATTATAGAAACCTCCCCTACTCTACCTGGACGGATAAAACGCATATAAATTCCCATAAATATTGCTATAGGAATAGTCATTGCGATAGTAAATAAACCCCATGGAGATTCTGCTAAAGCTTTTACAACCACCATAGCTAAAATGGCAATAATAATAAGCATAATGCCAAAAATCGCCACCATAGCAACTCCACCTGTAAATTTACCCATCTCATCCTTAATCATCTCGCCAAGACTTCTACCTTTTCTACGAGTAGATATAAAAAGAACAACAAAATCATGCACAGCACCCGCTAAAACTCCTCCTACTAAAATCCAAAGCATAGAAGGCAAATATCCCATTTGAGCGGCCAAGATAGGTCCTACTAATGGACCTGCTCCTGCAATAGCAGCAAAATGATGTCCAAATAATACAGCTTTATTTGTAGGCACAAAATCACGCCCATCATTTTCTACAAGTGCTGGTGTTGCACGATTTTTATCAAGTTCTAAAACCTTATAAGCTACAAAACACCCATAAAATCTATATCCTATCATATAAATACATACAGCAGCAACCACCAAATAAATCGCTGATACACTTTCGCCATTTTGTAAAGCTAAATAACCAAAACAAATAGCGCCTAAAGTTGCAACAAACAACCATAAAATTTTAGTACTTAACTGAGTCATATTTCTCCTAAGAAAATAAAATATTTTCAAAGAATAGCAGATTTATAGATTAAATTGTATAGAAAGATGTTTAGTTTTTTCACATTTTTAAAAAAATATATGTTTTTTGTTTCTTTAAGTAGCATAAAAATGAAAAGCTTAAAAATAATCTTTAAGCTTTTTTAATCTAAATAAAAAGAGAATTTACACTTTCGTTATGATAAACACGACGTATTACTTCAGCAAAAACAGGCGTAACGCTTAATACTTTAATATTTGGTAATTGCTCTTTTAAAGGTATAGTATCTGTTACCACAAGCTCATCTAAAGTTCCACTTGCTATTCTCTCATAGGCTTTTCCACTTAAAACTGCATGAGTACAGCAAGCCATAACAGATTTTGCACCTTTTTCTTTTAAAGCTTCCGCGGCTTTAACTATAGTGCCAGCAGTATCAATAATATCATCCACTAAGATAACTTCTTTATCTTTTACATCTCCAATAATATTCATTACTTCACTTTCATTGGCTTTTTCACGACGCTTATCAACTATAACTATATCAAGCCCTAAATGCTTTGCAACACTCCTAGCTCTTGCAACACCCCCTATATCTGGACTTCCTATAATAGCATTTTTAAAATGTTTGGCTTTAATGTAATCATTAAAAACTATACTTCCATAAAGATTATCTACTGGAATATCAAAAAAACCCTGAATTTGTCCTGCATGCAAATCTATCGTAGCTACGCGATCAATCCCAGCTGCTTGAATCAAATTAGCCACAAGTTTAGCAGTAATTGGCACTCTAGGATTTGCTTTTCTATCTTGTCTCGCATAGCCAAAATATGGGATAATAGCCGTAATTGAATTTGCACTTGAGCGACGCAAAGCATCTGTAAGAATTAAAAGTTCCATTAAATTATCGTTTGTAGGAGCGCAAGTACTTTGAATAATAAAAACATCCTTTCCGCGTACACTCTCATCAATTTGAACGCTAATCTCTCCATCACTAAACCGCTTTACTCCAGCATCACTTAAAGGCAGGGAGAGATATTTAGAAACTTGTCTTGCAAATTCGACATTAGCTGAGCCTGAAAAAATTTTATAACCTCGCATAAAAAACCTTAATCAATAAAATTATGAATTAATACAAAAGATTTTAATAAAAAAAATGTTAAAAACTGCTGTAAATTTAAAAAGCTTATATAAAAATATAAGCTTTTTTAAGAAATGTAAGCTGTCTTTTTGGCATAATATCTTACCAACATAGAAAGCGAAAAACATATTATAAAATAAATTCCCGCAACAACACCTATCATCGCTAAAATTTCTTCAAAACTTGTTAGTTTTGCCAATATAGTTTTTGAATTATAAGTAAGTTCAGCTATACCTAAACCCGCTAAATAAGCTGTATCCTTTACAGTGGTTACAATTTGAGATAATAAAGCAGGTATTATTTTTCTAAAAGTTTGTGGTAAAATAATATAAAAAAGAGTAAAAAATTTACCAAAACCTTGAGAATAAGCTGCTTCAAACTGACCTTTTGGTATAGAATTTAATCCACCTCTAATAATTTCAGCCATAACCGAACTCGTATAAAGTGAAAATCCTATAGTACCCCAAAAAGCTTGAGGAAATTGTCCAAAAAATACAGGTAGAACAAAACAAGCTGCAAGCATCCATAATAATAAAGGAGTATTTCTAAAAATATCTATATAGCAAGCTGCTAAAAATTTACTTAATCTATCCCCATAATTTTTAGTTATAGCTAAAAAAGTTCCAAAAACAATCGAAATAATACAAGTTGCTAAGGCTATTTTTAATGTCAGAAATAAACCTTGCATTAAAAATTCAATATTTTGTGCATTAAAAACATTTTCCATTAACAACCCTTTATCTCGTTAAATGTGCTTTTTTTAATTTATTTTCATAAGCCTTTGCAAAATAAGCCAAAGGATAACAAATTATAAAATATAAAACCGCTGCAAATATATAAGCTGGCGCATAATTTCCATAATCAGCTGCATAGCTATCAGCAGAATGCATTAACTCAGCTCCACCTACAATAAGCAATACAGAGGTATTTTTGATTAAATTTACCATTTGATTTGTCATCGGTGGTAAAATAATTCTAATGGTTTGAGGTACTATAATATAACGCATTTGTTGAATATAAGTAAATCCTTGAGAAGCAGAAGCTTCAAACTGACCTCTTGGCACAGCCAAAATTCCACTTCTAACCACCTCGCTTACATAAGCTCCGTGATAAGCTCCAACACCCAATACACCAATAGTAAATATATCAAGTCTTATACCTAAAACAGGCAAGGCATAAAACAAAAAGAAAATTTGTATTACCAAAGGAACATTTTGAAAAAGCTCTACGTAAATTCTAGTGTAGGCTCTGATAATTTTAAATCTACTTGTAGCCATAACTCCGCCTATAGTTCCAAAAATTGTAGCTATAAGCAAAGCAAGAATACTTACTTCTAAAGTATAAATAAAACCATTAATAAAAGCATCTTTATTATCCAAAGCATCTAAAAATTTCCATACCGCAAAAGGGCTTATACTATTTTCATCATATAAACCCCAAGAAGTAAGAATTTGTCTTAAATGTTCAACAAAACCTACACTTTCATTCATATTATAAACCCCATTTTTTCGCTAAAGCATCAATTTCATTTTTATGTTCTTTTACAAAATCATCAACATATTTTGCAAAAGCTGGATCATCTTTTTTGGTTACAATACCATAACTTTGTGGTTCAAAACTATCTGCCAAAATTTCACTTTTATCATCCACATAGCCTAACAATATTGATTTGTCTACAGAAAACGCATCAACTCTTTTAGCATCTAAAGCAGCTTTTATACTTGGATAATCAGGAAATTCACTAAATTTAACATCAATACCAATTTTTTTAGCAGCTTCACCTATAGCTTTTTTTGTAGTTGCAGCTTGAGCCACTCCAATATTTGCACCTTTCATATCAGCTAAAGATTTATATTTTTTTTCTTTTAAGACTAAAAGCCCTATAGCATCTTGATAATAAGGCTCTGAGAAATTATAAATTCTTTTTCTCTCTGGAGTAATAGTAAAAGTTGCTATCACTGCATCTACACTACCATTATCAAGCAAAGGGCCTCTTGTTTTAGCATTAACTGCAACTAGTTTTATTTTTTTATCATCACCCAATATACTTTTAGCTAGCAATTTAGCAACATCTACTTCGAAACCTTTAATTTCACCTGTTGCTTGATCAAGTAAAGCATAATGCGGAACATCATTTTTAACACCAACTATTAATTGTCCTTTAGATTTAATAGACTCAAGTTTACCTTCTGCTGCATTAGCATTGCTAAATGCAACACAAGCACCTAGAGCAAAAACTGCCAACTTTAACAAAGATTTTCTAAAAACCATTTTTTCTCCTTTCAATTTTGGTTAATTTTTAAGAATTTTCCCTAAAAAGAGTCGCGCTCTTTCAGTTTTTGGATTTGAGAAAAATTCACTAGGAATATTTTCTTCCACAATAGCACCATCTTCCATAAAAATAATCCTATCTGCTACTTCTTTTGCAAAACCCATTTCGTGTGTAACAACCACCATGGTAGTATTGCTTTGATGTGAAATTTCTTTCATTACATCTAAAACCTCTTGTATGGTTTCTGGATCAAGGGCTGAAGTAGGTTCATCAAATAAAATATAGGGTTTTTTAGTACAAAGTGATCTTGCTATAGCAACGCGTTGTTGTTGTCCGCCTGAAAGGGTTGCTGGATAAACATTTGCTTTATCCACCAAACCTACGACTTTTAAATACTTAAAAGCTGTTTCTTCAGCTTCTTTTTTAGATTTTTTTTGAAGTTTCATTGGAGCTAAGGTCAAATTTTGCAAAACCGTCATATGTGGATATAAATTAAAATGCTGAAAAACCATTGCACAATATTTTCGACAAATTTCAATTTTATTTTTATGATTTAAAACAAGATTGTTAACTACGACCTCGCCTGAACTAACTTCTTCAAGCCCATTCATGCAACGGATAGTTGTACTTTTTCCACTTCCACTTGGACCTATAATAACAAGCTTCTCACCTTCTTTAACAGAAAGATTAATATTCTTTAGAACATGATGAGTTCCGTAGTATTTGTTTACATTTTTTAATTCAATCAAGTTTTTTCCTTTATTTTTAACTAAATATAAAATTAATTAAAATTATTTTATCATTAAATAAAGAAAACTACTTCAAAATGTAACTTATTTTTACTAATAAATTTCTAAAATGTAACTTTTAGTAATTTTTAGAATTTATACTTTTTCATAGTAAACACCTCTTGGAGAGAAAATCTTTTTAAAATAAATAGTCTCTGGAATTAAATCAGCATTGCCAACATAAAGCCTTCCTTTATCATTTAAAATTCTATGAAATCTCTCCATAAGTTTTAGTTTTGATTCATGATCAAAATAAATAATCATATTTCTAGAAGCTATAATATCAAATTTTCCCAATCTTGAAAATTTTTCTTCAAAAACATTGCAAAGTTCAAATTTACAAGTACAAAGCTCATTTTTATTAATAGTATAAAATTTATCTTCGCTTTCTAAAAAAAACCTTCTTTTTTCACTCTCGCTCAATCGCTGTAAAGTTCTTCCTTGATATTTTCCAAGTTTTGCTTTTTCAATCACGCTTGAATTAATATCAATGCCTAAAATATACATATCTTTAATAAAATTCTGTGCAGCCAATAATGCCAAAGAATATACCTCTTCTCCACTTGAACAAGGGGCGCTTAGGATATTTACTCTCTTTTCTAAGCTTTTAGCATAATAAATTATTTCTTTCAATTGAGCCAATTCTCTTAAAAAATAAGTTTCACCTATGGTTACAAAATCTAAAGTTTCTTGTTTAAGTTGTCTATTGCTTTTTAATTTTCCCAAAAATTCGGAAAAATTTTTAGTATTAGTTCCTTCAAGAAATTTATTCAACTTTAAAGCTAGTATATTTTTTTTATCGGTTAAATCAATACCGCTCATTTCGTTGATAATTTTTATAAATTCATTAAGTTCTAATTCGCTAGGAGTTATTTTTTTTTCCATGCAATTTTCCTTTTATTAATCCTGATCAATAAAATTTACAATTTCTTTTTTAATTTCTTTTAAGCTCATAGGTTTTAAATGCGGATTCATATCTTTTGCTCTTTTTGGCATACCATAAACGACGCTATCTGCTTCATTCTCGCATAAACATCTAACTCCTGTTTTATAAAGCTCAAATAAACCTTTTGCGCCATCATCTCCCATGCCCGTTAAAATAATAGCAAGTATTTTATTTGTTTTTACCAAAGAAACAGCGGAATGAAAAAGTAAATCCACACTCGGTTTAAAGCTTGAAGCCACATCTTGCCAAGCGGCTACAATATTTAAATTTCCAGATAAAATAGTATTTTTAGGGCAAATATAAATTTTATTGCTTAATATCTCTTTATCATTCAATAAGCACACTTCACTAAAAGCTTCTTTATTAAATTGCCCCACAAAAGATGGAATAAAACTGGCACTCATGTGTTGAGCTATAACTACACAAGTATTTTTTATATCAATATCCTTTAAAAGAAATTTAAGCTGATTAGGACCACCTGTTGAAGATCCTATGAGTATGAGCTTCATTTTCTTCTCCCCTTAATTTATTGAAATTTTATTTTTCTTGTCACGTAATTCTAATATATATAAAGAAAAATAAAGCTTATTTTTAAAAAAAGAAAAGCTGTTTTTATGATTTAATATGATAAGATTAGGTTTTTATCTTATTTTATATAGTAATGTAGGAAACCAATGCTTAGGGAAAAAATTTATATTGCTAGTGATCATGCTGGTTTTGAATTAAAAGAAAAAATTTGCGTATTTTTAAAAGAAAAAAATATAATTTTTAACGATTTAGGAACAAACACTTGCGCAAGCTGCGATTATCCTGATTATGCACATTTACTTGCCGAAAAAATAGACGAACGAAGCTTTGGCATTCTTATTTGTGGAAGTGGAATTGGAATTTCTATTGCAGCAAATCGTCATAAAAACATTCGTTGTGCATTATGTCATGAAACCTTAAGTGCAGAACTTGCAAGAAGGCATAATGATGCCAATGTTTTGGCATTAGGCGGAAGATTAATCGGGGTTGAATTAGCTATAGATATTATAGAAAAATTCATTCAAACTCCTTTTGAAGAAGGGAGACATATGCAAAGAATTCAAAAAATTGAGGTAAAAATATAATGTTTACAAACTGGCTTGTTTTAACTATATTGATTTGTGCAACTATCTATCTTATTGTAATGTTGTTTTACTATAAAACTCTACTTAATAAAGAAAAAACATCAAAAGATTTTATCAAAAACAATCTTGATGATACTGAGATTGTCATTAGAAAATTACAAATTCAACTTCAAAGAAGTCTTGGAAATATAGATATACTCACAGAAGAACTTAATAAAATCAAAGCAGACCTTACATCTTTAAGAACTAGAAATTCTCAATATCGCTTGGAAAATGACAAACTAAGACAAAGAATTAAAGAATTAGAAGCAAAAATCGAGGCATTATTATGATAAAACTAACACAAGAAGAACAAAAATACCTGCTTGATAGCATTAGGATTATTCCTGATTTTCCAAAAAAAGGAATTATTTTTAGAGATATTACCACTCTACTAAATAACAAAGAGGCTTTAAATTTTCTACTTAAACATTTAAAAGAACGCTACAAAGATTACAATCTAGACTTCATAGCAGGAACAGAAAGCAGAGGATTTATCTTTGCATCTATGATTTGTGCAAAACTTAATCTTCCTTTTGTGCCTATTAGAAAACCTGGGAAACTCCCTTTTGAAACCTTTAGCTGCGAATACGATCTTGAATATGGCAGTGATAAAGTAGAACTTCATAAAGATGCATTTAAAAATATTCAAAATGCAAGAGTTTTACTTGTAGATGATTTAATAGCAACTGGCGGAACAGCTATAGCTTCGTATAAACTCATTCAAAAAGCTGGAGCAAAATGCGTTGAAGCTTGTTTTTTAATGAATCTTAAAGATTTAAATGGAGCAAATAAGCTTGAAAAACTTACTTCAGTTTATAGTGTTTTAGAAATTTAAAACTATAGAAAGGTACAAATGGAAGAATTTTTAAAAAATTTACTTTACCAATACAAAGATCTAGCTTATATTATTATTTTTTTATGGTGTATTTTAGAAGGGGAGTTGGCTTTAATTTTAGCAGGTATTTTTGCCCATCAAGGACATGTAAATCTAGGTTTTATTATATTTATAGCAGGACTTGGTGGTTTTGTAGGTGATCAAATTTATTTCTATATAGGAAGATATAATAAACGCTACATACAAAAAAAATTAAAAACTCAAAGGCGTAAATTTGCAGTAGCACACTTACTTTTACAACGTTTTGGTTGGCCTATTATTTTTATACAACGCTATATGTATGGCTTTAGAACCATTATACCTATGAGTATAGGAGTCACACGTTATAGCGCAAAAAAATTTGCCATCATCAATCTTTTTAGCGCTTGGGTTTGGGCATCAATCACTATACTTCTAGCTTGGTATTTTGGAGAACAAATTTGGAAGATGGTGACTTGGGCTGAAGAACATTGGTATTATGCAGCCATTATTATTATAGCTTTTTTATCCTTTTTATTATTTGGTTTTAAACAAATGGAAAAAGCTATACTTAAAGATAAAAGGAAAAAACCATGAAATTTGAATTAAACGATAAAAAACTAGATGCTATAAAAGCAGACTTTGAACTTGTTTTTATACAGGATAAAAATTTAAAAAATTTTAACAAAGAAAAAGATTTTTTTAAACTTAATAATTACAAAGGCGAAGGTGTTTTATTGGACTTAAACAATAAAAAGCTTTATTTAGAGCTTAAAAGTCTTGCTTATGAGGATATAAGATTAAGTCTTTACACAGCATATAAAACTCTTGAGAAACTTAATATTAAAAGCGTAAAACTTCCTAGCATAATAGGAGATTGTGTAGTTAGAAGTTTTGCATCTTTAGTTGAAGGCGTACTTTTTGGAGCTTATAAATTTGACAAATATAAAAGTGAGAAAAAAACAAGTACTTTAGAAAGATTTATTATTTCAAGCGAAGAATTAAATGGTAAGAAATTTAATAAAGATGAAGCTAAGATAGGTTTAGAGCGTGGAGAAATTTTAGCTAATGCCACAAATTTTACTAAAAATATAGTCAATGAAATTCCTGAAATTTACACCCCTTTGAAAATGGCAGAAGATGCACAAAATTTAGCTAAAGAAAATAAAAACATCACTTGTAAAATTTATGATGAAAAATTTTTAGCCAAAGAAAAAATGAATGCCTTTTTAGCAGTAAATCGTGCCTCGGTACACCCACCACGCCTCATTCATCTAAGCTATAAAGCCAAAAATGCAAAAAAACGTGTTGTATTTGTTGGAAAAGGCTTAACTTACGATAGCGGTGGATTAAGCTTAAAACCAGCTGATTTTATGCTTACAATGAAAGCTGATAAAAGCGGTGCAGCAGCAGCAATGGGAATCATAAAAGCCGTAGCTGAACTTGCTTTAGATTTAGAAGTGCATTGTATTTTAGGTGCAACTGAAAATATGATAGGCGGCAATGCTTATAAGCCCGATGATGTGTTAATCAGTCGTGAAGGTGTAAGCATAGAGGTAAGAAATACAGATGCAGAAGGACGCTTGGTTTTAGCTGATTGTCTTTCTTTTGCACAGGATTTAAAACCTGATTTACTTATCGATATGGCAACTCTTACTGGAGCTTGTGTTGTAGGACTTGGTGAATTTACAAGCGCTATTATGGGAAATAATGAAGAATTGCAAAATGATTTTTATCTAAGCTCTAAAAAAAGTGGAGAATATACTACAATCTTACACTTCAACCCTCACTTAAAAGAACTTATAAAATCAAATATTGCCGATGTTAGCAACACTGCCTCTAGTCGCTACGGAGGTGCAATTACCGCAGGGTTATTTTTAGATAAATTTATTCGTAAAGAATATAAAGACAAATGGCTACATCTTGATATAGCAGGACCTGCTTATACAGAAAAATCTTGGGGATATTCTAGTTTTGGCGCAAGTGGAGCTGGAGTTAGAATGTGTGTTAATTATTTAATTCAAATTTTAAGGAAAGCTAAATGAGTTTAAGTGTAGGTATAGTAGGACTTCCAAATGTTGGCAAATCAACGACTTTTAATGCTTTAACTAAAGCACAAAATGCCCAAAGCGCAAACTATCCTTTCTGCACCATAGAGCCTAATAAAGCCATGGTTGAAGTTCCTGATTTAAGACTTAATGAACTTGCCAAAATCGTAAAACCTGAAAAAATTATGCATTCTTTAATAGAATTTGTAGATATCGCTGGACTTGTTAAAGGTGCAAGTAAAGGCGAAGGCTTGGGAAATAAATTTCTTTCAAATATACGCGAAACTGAGGTTATTTTACACATAGTGCGTTGTTTTGATGAAGAAAATATCACCCATGTTGAAGGTGGAGTTGATCCTTTACGTGATGTAGAAATTATCAATACAGAGCTTATTTTAGCAGATATTGAACAACTGAGTAAAAAAATAGAAAAACTCACCAAAGAAGCCAAAGCCAATCAAAAGGGTGCTAAAGAAAGTCTCGAACTTGCAAATTCCTTACTTGATCATTTAAACAAAGGCTTAGCTGCAAGTTCTTACCCTGAAAAAGAAAGTGAAATTTATCAAGCCTTAATCAAAGAATTAAGACTGCTTTCTGCTAAAGAAGTGATTTATGGTGCAAATGTTGATGAAAATGGTATTAGTGAAGATAATGATTATGTAAAAGCTTTAAAAGAATATGCTAAAAAAAATGATCATGAAGTTATCAAGCTTTGTGCAAAAATCGAAGAAGAATTAGTAGGATTAAGTGATGAAGAAAGTCATGAATTTTTAAGTTCTCTAGGAGTTAACGAAAGCGGTCTTGATCAAATCATACGCACTGCTTTTGCTAAGCTTGGACTGATCAGTTATTTTACCGCTGGTGTAGTTGAAGTGCGTTCTTGGACAATCAAAAAAGGTTGGAAAGCACCAAAAGCAGCAAGTGTAATTCACAATGACTTTGAAAAAGGTTTCATAAAAGCTGAAGTTATTTCCTATGAAGATTATATCCAATACAAAGGCGAAAATGGCGCCAAAGAAGCAGGAAAGCTACGCCTTGAAGGAAAAGACTATATCGTTTTAGATGGCGATGTAATGCATTTTAGATTCAATGTTTAGGCAAAATAGCCTAAACAATATTTATAAATTTTGAATAAAACCTTCCAAAATTTGAATTTGCTTTTCTACGCTTGCAATAGAACTTGAGCCTTCACTTTGCTTAGAATTTAAAGAAAATTCAAAATTTAAAAGTTCCATAGCTTTTTCATCAAATACAGGATCTATTTTTGAAAGATCTTTAATTTCACTTATATCAATGCCTTGTGCTTCAGCTTGTGCAACAACATTTCCCACTATAAAATGTGCTTTTCTAAAAGGAATATTTTTTTCACGCACCAAATAATCTGCCAAATCGGTAGCCAACAAATGACCTTTTTTACAAGCATTAAGCATATTTTCTTTATTAATTCGTATTTCTTTTAACATTGCATTTAAGATGATTAAGCTATCTTTAGCCGTTTTTACACTATCAAAAAGTCCTTCTTTATCTTCTTGCATATCTTTATTATAAGCTAAAGGTAAAGCTTTCATTATAGTTAAAAGAGAAATCAAATTTCCATAAACACGCCCTGTTTTTCCACGTATAAGCTCACAAACATCGGGGTTTTTTTTCTGAGGCATAATAGAACTTCCCGTTGAAAAACTATCACTTATAGTTATAAAAGAAAACTCCGAACTTGAGAATAAAATCATTTCTTCACAAAGTCTTGAAGTGTGTGTAAAAATAACTGCTATATCATAAAGTAAATCAAGAGCAAAATCCCTATCACTCAC
Organism: Campylobacter sp. US53; assembly: GCF_004378995.1. NCBI lineage: Bacteria > Pseudomonadati > Campylobacterota > Epsilonproteobacteria > Campylobacterales > Campylobacteraceae > Campylobacter > Campylobacter sp. US53. The sequence continues at coordinate 100,264 of NZ_RYYH01000005.1, forward strand.
TCCATCCATAGCATTTGGCATAATATCTTTAAATCCTAAAATTTTAGCACTCAACTCACGATTGGTTTTATAGCTTGTTCCTGCACATGCACAAGATCCAAGTGGCAAAAAGTCTGCAAGTTCTAGGCTATTTTGCAAACGCTTAACATCTCGCATTAACATAAAAGCATAAGCTAAAATATAAAAAGAAAAACTCACAGGCTGAGCGTGTTGTAAATGTGTAAAACCTGGCATAATGGTTTTTTTGTGCGCTTTAGCATGTTCGAGCATAGTTTGAATCAATTCTTTTAAAAGTTTTAAAAGTTCTATGTGAGATTTTTTGACAAAAAGTTTAAAATCAGTAGCCACTTGGTCATTTCTACTTCTTGCAGTATGAAGTCTTCCACCAATTTCACTGCCTATAATCTCGCTTAAACGCTTTTCTATAGCCATATGTATATCTTCATCTTTAATATCAAAAACAAATTTACCTTGCTCTATTTCACTTTTAACTTGTTTTAAGCCTTTTATAATAGCATCTAATTCTTCTTTTTTTAAAATACCACAACTTTCAAGCATTGTAGCATGCGCTATAGATCCTTGTATATCTTCATTAAACAAAGTTTTATCTACATTTAAACTCGCATTAAATTCTTTTAAAAGCTCATCGCTTGCACCGCTAAAGCGTCCTGACCACATTTCATTTTTCATTTAAATACCTTAAATTTTTGGTCCAAATTTGCTAAATTCAATACCTTCTTTGACATCTTCATAACGTTTGAAATTTTGCACAAACATATGTGCTAGCTTATCTCTTGTTTCAGCATAGGCATTTTTATCCAACCAAGTATTTATAGGATTTAAAAGCGTGCTTTCTACACCTTCTAAAGCTTTTGGAATAGCTAAATTAAATACTTCAAAATTTTCAAATTCGCATTTTACAATACTTCCATCTAAAATAGCATTAATGCAAGCTCTAGTAGCCTTAATGCTCATTCTTTTACCTACACCGTAACTTCCACCGCTCCAACCCGTATTAACAAGATAAACATTAACTTCATGTTTTTCAATCTTTTCACCAAGCAATCTCGCATAAACCGTTGGATGCAAAGGCATAAAAGGTTCTCCAAAGCAAGCTGAAAAAGTTGCTTGAGGCTCTGTTATACCACGCTCAGTTCCAGCTACTTTTGCTGTATAACCGCTTAAAAAATAATACATAGCCTGCTCTTTACTTAATTTACTCACCGGAGGTAAAATTCCAAAAGCATCTGCACTTAAAAATATAATATTTTTTGGATGCCCTGCTTTTAAGCTAGGCTCATGATTTTCAATATGCTCTATAGGATAAGAAACTCTCGTATTTTCTGTTTTTGAAGCATCAGCATAATCAACACTCTTATCAGCTCTTAAAACTACATTTTCTAAAAGTGCATTTCTTTTAATAGCTCCATAAATTTCAGGCTCATGCTCAGGATCAAGATTGATTGTTTTTGCATAACAACCGCCCTCAAAATTAAATACACCTTCATCATCCCAGCCATGCTCATCATCACCTATGAGTCTTCTTTTTGGATCGGTTGAAAGCGTAGTTTTTCCTGTACCGCTAAGTCCAAAGAAAAGTGCGACATCGTCTTTTTCTCCGACATTTGCGCTACAATGCATAGAAAGTTTATTTTCTAGTGGCAGCCAATAATTCATCATAGAAAAAATACCTTTTTTCATTTCTCCACCATACCAAGTTCCACCAATAACCGCTATATTTTCTTCAACATTAAAGATCACAAAAACCTCTGAATTTAAACCATCTTGTTTGTAATCTTCATTGATACATTTGCAAGCATTATAAACAATAAAATCTGCTTTAAAATTCTCAAGTTCCTCTTGACTTGGGCGAATAAACATATTTTTAACAAAATGCGCTTGCCATGCAATTTCAGTAACAAATCTTACTGCTTTGCGACTTTGCAAAGAAGCACCGCAAAAAGCATCTTGAACATAAATTTTCTTTCCGCTTAATTCTTGCTTTGCTTTAGTTAAAAGTTTATCAAATAATTCTTTTGTAATAGGCTGATTTACCTTTCCCCAAGCTATATATTTACTAGATGGATCTTGTTTTACAAAATATTTATCTTTAGGACTTCTACCTGTAAAAATCCCTGTATCCACACAAAAAGTATCATTATCCGTGCTTAAACCTTCATTATTTGCTTTTTCATGAGCATTTAATTCATCATAACTTAAATTATGAAAAATTTCCTTTATGTTATCTAAACCTAAATTATCAAATTTTTTCATTTTTCCCTCACTTTAATTCTTGTAAATAGCTAATACTTCACCTTCATTAACAGTATCGCCTATTTTAATACAAAGCTCTGAAATAATTCCATCTTTTGGGGCATTAACCTCAATCTCCATTTTCATTGCTTCTAAAACCATGATAGCTTGACCTGATTTTACTTCTTCACCTTCGTTAACATAAATTTTAAAAACATTACCCGAGATACCTGCTAAAACTTCATTTTCAGCATCTACAGAACTTGTTGAATTTGAAGAAATAATATTTTTATTTTCTTCTACTTTTTTTACACTTTTAACATTAACATCTTTATCAAAACCATAACTTACTTCTACATGATATTTGTTACCATTTACAGCTACGGTAAATTTATTTTCATCTACACTCATAGGTTTTGGCATACTAGCTAATTTGCGTACATTTATCTTTGCCTCTCCTTTTAAAAATGCTATACCTTTTTCTTTACAAGCTGCTGCAATAAATATATTTTCTTCACTCATTTCTATACCCTCTTTTTCAAGTAAGGTTTTGGTATAAGCTATACTTTTACTCTCATCTTTATCAGCTATATTTATAGCAAGCTCTGTAGTAGGTTCTAAATTAAGTTGTTTTGAAGCAAGTTCAACAATATTTGCATCGGGTGTAACAGGAGTTTTTCCAAAATAACCAAGCACCATTTTTCCATAACCTTCTGCGATTTTTTTCCAAGGCCCAAACATAACATTATTAAATGCTTGTTGAAAATAAAATTGAGAAACTGGAGTAACCGAAGTACCAAATCCACCTTTTTCTACAACTTCTCTCATAGCATGAATGACCTGTGGAAATTTATCTAAAATATTATTATCCCTCATCATTTGTGTATTTGCCGTTAAAGCTCCTCCTGGCATAGGAGAAAAAGGAATAAGTGGATTTACCATAGTAGCTTCAGGGGGTAAAAAATACTCTTTTAAACAATCTTTTAAAACTTCTTCGTATTTTAGAATTTTTTCTTCTTCAAGTCCACCTAAATCATAATCTTTACCTTTTAAGGCATGCATCATGGTTAAAATATCAGGCTGAGAAGTTCCACCACTTACAGGAGCTACAGCCAAATCGATACCATCAACACCTGCTTCAAGTGCTGCAAGATAGCAGGCTATACTCACCCCTGCGGTTTCATGCGTATGAAGTCTAATATGTGCATCTTGAGGTAAAATTTTTCTAGCCATTTTAATGGTTTCATAAATTTTATTTGGATTAGAAGTTCCACTTGCATCTTTAAAACAAATGCTGTGAAAAGGAATTTCTGCTGCTAAAATTTCTTTCAAAATTTTTTCATAAAAAGGCACATCATGAGCACCTTTGCAATTTGGCGGTAGATCCATTAAGGTAATAGTGATTTCATGTTTTAATCCATGTTTTGCTATACATTCACCACTAAATTTTAAATTATTTATATCATTAAGAGCATCAAAATTTCTTATCGTTGTGGTACCGTGTTTTGCAAAAAGTTTTGCATGCAAATCAATAAGCTCACTACTTCCAGTATCTAAAGTAACAGTATTAACCCCTCTTGCTAAAGTTTGAAGATTGGCATCTTTTCCTACAATAGCTCTAAATCTATCCATCATGGTAAAAGCATCTTCTTTAAGATAAAAATACAAGCTTTGAAATCTAGCACCACCACCAAATTCAAAATGAGTAATACCCGCTTCTTTTGCTGCTTCTACTGCAGGAAAAAAATCATCCATTAAAACCCTAGCTCCATAAACAGACTGAAAACCATCCCTAAAGCTTGTATCCATTACATCGATGAATTTTTTAGCCATTATTTTTCCTTAAAAAAATATTTTTTCATTATTATACAAAAATTTGATAACACATTACCAAAATTATTGCTATAGGCGATATAAAACGAATAAAAAACAACCAAATTAAGAAAATTTTTCGACTTATAAATTTAGAAAAAATTTTATAAATTTGTTTTTTATTCATAAAAAAACCTACAAATATAGAGCATACTATAGCACCAAGTGGAAGTAAAAAATTTGAAGTTAATTTATCTAATAAAGTAAAAAAATCTTTGCCAAAAAAACTAAACATAGAAAAAAAATTTAAATTTAATGACAAGATACAACAAATTCCAAAAACAAAAACAAATAAACCTATTAAAAATAGAGCTTTAACACGAGAAATTTGATAGTTATTAATCATATAAAAAGTTAAAGGCTCTATCATTGAAACAGCTGAAGTAATACCAGCAAAAAAAAGTGCTAAGAAAAAACAAAATGCAAAAATATAGCCTAAAGCTCCAAGTTGATTAAATAAACTCATCAAGGATACAAAAACAATTCCTGCTCCTTGAGTATGCGGATCGGCTCCAAATTCAAAGATAAAAGTAAAAACAATAAGCCCCATGATAAAAGAAATCAATAAGTTAATCAAAACAATATACACTGAACTTTTTATAAAATTTGTTTTTTTATCCAAGGCTGATGAATATGTAACTATACAACCTATTCCCAAGCATAAGGTAAAAAATGCAAGCCCTAAAGCTTCGGCAATAGAGCTAAATTTAAAATGTGAAAAATCAGGATAAAATAAATAAGAAAAAGCATTTGCAAAACCTTGCTTAAATCCCATGCAATAAAACAACATAAAAACAAGCATTAAAAATAAGCTAGGCATTATAACAACGTTTAATTTTTCAATCCCTTTGATTAAACCTTTAGATACTATTAATAAAGTAAGAAAAAAAGATAAAGTGAAGAAAAAAACAGAACTTGTCAAATTTGTAGTAATTAAATTCTGAAAATTACTTGCTGCTTCATCTAAGGTTTTAGGAAGATAATAAAGACTAACTACAGTATATTTTAAAACCCATCCCATAATAACTAGATAAAAAGAGAGAACAAAAATACCACCTAACATAAAAACGCCGCCATATCGCCATCTATTGCCATATTTTATGGCAAGATTTGAATAAGCATTTGCAAGATCACTTTTACTTAAACGTCCCATAGCCACTTCAGCCAAAAAAATACTAAATCCTATGGTTAAAGTAAAAAACAAATATAAAAGCACAAAAACAAAACCACCATTTTCTGCACTTAAAGTTGGAAATTTCCAAGCGTTACCTAAACCAACGGCTCCACCAGCAACAGCCAATACAAAACCGATTTTTGAAAAATATGTTCTCATTATTTTTCAAACTCACTTTAAAAAAGCGGCTATCATAACTATAACAACAGCCAAAGGGGAAATAAATCTCAAAAACACATACCAAAGTTCAAAAAATATACCCCTCATATAAGGTTTAAATAAAATTTTTAAAGCTTCTTTTTTCATCACAAATCCCACAAAAATAGCTGCCAAAATTCCACCTAAAGGCATAATAACCTTGCTTGAAACACTATCAAGCAAATCAAAAAAACTCATTCCAAAAAATCCAAACTGAGTACTTTTTAAAGAAGATAAAATACACAACATTCCTAAAATATAAACAACAATTCCTATTAAAATCAAAGCTTTTTTACGGCTCATACCAAAAGTATTAATAAGGTAAAAAGCAAAAGGCTCTATCATTGAAACAGCTGAAGTAATACCAGCAAAGATTAAAGAAATAAAAAATGCTGCTCCAAAAATACAACCAATCACTCCAATTTTTTCAAATAAAGTAGCCAAGGAAATAAAAACAAGTCCTGGTCCTTGCTGATTAGGATTGTAACCAAATTCAAAGATAAAAGTGAAAACAACCAAACCCATTAATAGACCAACTAAAAGATTGATAAAAATAATATTTAAAGTACTGGTAATAAAATTAGTTTTATCAGGCAGACTAGCAGAATAAGTAATAATCGTTCCAACACCCAAAGAAAGGCTAAAAAAGGCGAGTCCTAAAGCTTCAAGAACATTTGAAGTGTTGATTTTGGAAAAATCAGGTACAAAAAGAAATTTAACCGCCATCATAAAACCATCTTTACTAATAGCATAAACAAGCATTAAAATAAGTAAAATAAACAATGAAGGCATCATCCAAACATTTAACTTTTCAATCCCATTCTTAACACCTTTAGAAACAATATAAAAAACACATAAAAAAACCAAAGTAAAACAAATAAACTGACTTAAAAAATCCTCGCTTGTAAAAAATCCAAACTGCGCTTTACTTGCTTCTAGATCCATAGGCAAATTTCCAGTGATACTTAAAAACACATATTTAACTATCCAACCAATCACCAAGGTATAAAAAGAAACTATTAAAATCGCCCCTACCATAGTAAAACCAACATAAGACCAAGCTTTTTTATTTGAAGGTGCTAACTTTTCATAGGCATTAACCGGATCTTTTTCACTAATTTTTCCTATGCTAAGCTCAGCTAAAAATATCACAAAACCTACACCCAAAGTAAGAATTATATAAAGCAAGATAAAAGCAGATCCACCACTTTGACCTACTAGTGTTGGAAATTTCCAAGCATTACCCAAGCCCACCGCTGAACCTGCTACCGCTAAAATGAAACCTATTTTTGAAAATTTAGAACTCAATATTACAACCTTAACTTAAAAATTATTTTAAAATATTATTAAAGCAAAAAAACTTTTAAGCTTTATTGAAAACAATCAAATTTAAATCAAAAATGTGAATTTTTGTAAATTTCAATAAAAATAAAGATACTTTTGGTTATAATTCGGCTTTATTTTTAAGTCTTAAGTAGGGATACGCAAGCCGAACTGATTTAAAAATTGAAAAATATTTTTTTATAGAAAGGTTAAGATAATGAAAAAAGTTCTTTTTTTGTTATTAGCATGTGCAGCAGTAGCTTTTGCAGCTGAAACTAATGCTCCAGTAGAGCAAGAAGCTATTAATGTATGGATTAAAGCATTTTCAGTTCTTGCAGCAGGCTTAGGTCTTGGTGTTGCAGCACTTGGTGGTGCTATCGGTATGGGTAATACTGCAGCGGCAACAATTGCAGGAACAGCTAGAAACCCTGGTCTTGGGCCAAAATTAATGACAACTATGTTTATCGCTTTAGCGATGATTGAAGCACAAGTTATCTATGCTCTTGTTATCGCGCTAATAGCACTTTATGCAAATCCTTTTATAGTTTTACAATAAAACTTATCAAAGCCCTTTTTTGGGCTTTTTTCTATGCGGTTATGGTGGAATTGGTAGACACGCCATCTTGAGGGGGTGGTGCGCTTCGCGTGTGCGAGTTCAAATCTCGCTAACCGCACCATTTATACTGCTAACTACATAAATTAACATAAATATAAAACTTAAAAAATATCTATAAAATAGGACTTTAAAACTATCTAAAATCTAAATTAAATTTTTCCGTTAAAATCCATTTTAAAAATTTTTCCCTAACTTTTCTCCTAACTTTTTATTTTTTGTTTTAAAAAGTTAGGAGAAATTAGCTTAAGGAGTTTATTTTAAATGCTTACACAAAAAGACATAATAAAAAAGATAAAAACTATTTTTATAAGAAGTTTTTTGTATTTGATTATAAAGATATCCAAAAATAAGAAAATTAACAAGAGACTAAAAGTATTAAGGTGTATTAATTTGCGGAAAGGAAAATCTATCACACAAATAATCAATAAGATGATAAAATATTTATTCAAAAATACTATAATTAAAGCATATTAGGCATGGCTACTCTTTCGGTTGCAAGAAAGAGACATGATGAGTAAGATCATTGAATTTTTAGTTCTTGTCTTAGAATTAATTAAGGAGATAATCAAGCTCATTTGATATAACCATGTGAAAAATTTTATAAAAACCACGCTTAGTCTAAGCTTAATACATTTATACTAAAAAACATTTAACCGAAAGAGACGTGGCTTTCGGTTATGAGAAATTCATAGCAAAAATACTTTTACAAAAAAATAGAAAAGATTGGCAAAAAATTAGAAAAGCAAAAAACAAGATTCACTATAATAAAAAATCCGCCTTGAGTTTTCACTCTTGGCGGAAATTTATCAATCAAGACTAACTATGAAACGACATAGTAAGCGTTTTGTGAGATTATACCTAAATTTTAGGTTTTTTAAGCTTAAAGTTGAAGTATTTTTCTAACAAAACCGCAGGACAGAAAAGCCCCTTTAAACATACAAAGACAGCAAGATTAAAAGAATTGCGTTCGGTTTATAAGTGATACTTAATAAAAAGTGTGTATAATACATACTCATAAGGATATTATAGTGAGTAAAAAAGATAAAATTATTAAAGATTTAAAAAATAATCCTAACAATGTGCGCTTTGAAACGCTTAAGATTTTATTAGAAAGCGAAGGTTATGAATGTTTTAATAAAGGCGGATCACATTATCAATTCAGAAAAGAAGAATGTGATCTTATTACTATTCCATTTAAACGCCCTATAAAGGCTATATATGTCAAAATGGTTTTAAAAGCTATAACAGGAGAATGAATGATGAAAGACTTAGATTACTATCTTAATCTACCTTATGAAATTATTATAAAAAAACTTGATGAAAAAGATGGCGGAGGATATTTTGCAAGATATAAAGATTTCCCTTATATTATGGGAGATGGTGAAAATGAAATAGAAGCCTTAAAAGATCTCAAAGAAGCTTTTAAAGGAGCATTAGAAGTTATGCTTGAAAAAGGTGATTATATTAAAGAACCTATTGATAATGAAGCAAAAATTAGAATTAATATTACCTTGCCTAAAAGCTTAGTAGAGGCAATAGATACAATAAGCGATAATAGAAGCAAATTCTTAGCCGATCTTGCAAATAGCGCTATAAAATCTTATAAAATAAGCACTTAAAAATTGACATAGTTAAGTAAAAAAAGAAATCCGTTTCAAACCCCTAAAAATAGGCATTTTATAGCAAAAATACTTGCAAAAATTTATTAAAATATGGTATAATTTTATTAAAAATATGAATAAGTTATAATTGAAAGGAATAAAGATGGATAAAGCGCACTTAATTACTTATTTAGTAAGTCTTGCGTTTATTGTAACCGGTTTAATAGTTTGTTGTATTTTATACTTATTCAAAGATAAAATAAATAAGATAACACCTGAAAATATAGAGAATATAAATTCAAATATTAAAGATTTTATTGAAAAAAATATTTGTGGTAGTTCATCAACAATAGATCGCTCATTTACGACAAATTTTGGCGACTACTCATCTATATCAGGCAATGCTAGCTCATCAACAAATTATTTTATAGATCCAACATATAGCTATATGCCAGAAAATATATACCATAATAATCAAGACTAAGCCTAGCTTTTTAACTAGGCTTATTTTCACATATTTCTATTTTGGTTACCAAAATCTATCACTTTGTTAATGTCAGCTTTTCCATCTTTAATATCTTTTTGTATGCCAGCATAATCAATCTTATTATTTCTTTCTTCTATAGCAGTTCCTGCTTTATACTCAGCTGCATTTGCTGCTTTTTGAATTTCACCTGCTAATCCTTCTGATTTAACATCATTAGACGCATTTCTTGTTGCCATAAAGCCTTTTTGTCTTGAATTTAAATCATCTATGGCTTTATTGTGATCAGTCATAGTGCCTTTTGGATCATAATAATTATGTTTTGTTTGCTCATGTAATCCATTTGAATTGACATTAGAATCCACTCCTGCATAGTGTGATAATCCTTGCATATCTCCCCTTGCAGCCATATTTTCAACAGCATTCACAGCAGAAGCCACATTTTCTTTACTAACTACGCCACCATAATTTTCATTGATATAGCCTTGAACGATAGATGAGCCACCATCATAACCCACTGAATTATTAAGCGTTTTAGCTTCATTATAGCCATCCATAGAACTTTTAATGCTAGCAGAATTTGTAACATTTCCTGTTTTAAGAAGGTTATTAAATGAAGCACTTGCATCTCTATTTTTGCCAATTTCATTAGAAATACTTTCGCTGAATGTTTTATTAAATGTTTCTCTTTGATCTTTGCTTAGATTTTGATACCAAGCTTCAGTTTCCATTGATGAAGTAGATACTCCACCTACGCCAAAACCAATATTTCCTCTCATTACATCATCATAAGCTTGTTTTACATCCACACCTGTTGCTTTAGAATAAGTATCAGCTAAAGCATGTTGTGATGCTTTGGTGATAGTATTTCTATCGTTTTCTGATAAGGCTAAGCTATCTCCTTTTCCGCTAGCAACTTCTAAAGCTCTTTGAGATAGGTTAGAATTTTGAATCGCATCACTTAGAGCGTGCGCTCTTGTTTCTAAATTGCTTGCAGTCATACCAGCATTTAATCCTTTAATAGAAGCATTACCTATAGAACCATTAGCATTGATTACAGCTGAACTTCCTGTCATATTATCTTTAACTAATTCACCACCATGTTGCATATCTCTTGTTCCCATAAAACTTCTACCACCTACACCAAACGAAGATTGAAGAGTATTATAACCTGCACCCACAGCCCAAACTTCATCTCCTCTAGGAGCAGCTATACTTGTTTGTGTAGATAGAGCTTGCTGATTTGCAAAACTTCCAGCAGCTCTTGAAGCACCTGTTAGAGCTTGAGATAAACTTGAAGCAAAAGTTACAAATCCTTGCTCACTTGCTTTAGCTATAGCATAAGCTAAAACAGGAGTACTCATTACAAGATAATTCATGAAATTTGATCTACTTGCTACTTCTTTAAAGATAAGCATATTATCTCCTAAGCTTAAAGCTGCTTTTCTACCTGTTATTACTTGTGCAACTTTCATTAGATTATAATCATTTAGATAGTTAATAATACAAAGAATAGGAGTCCAAAGCACTATCCAAATACATAGAGTAAAAAACATCTTAATATGAGCGTAAGAGCCAAATACAATAGAAAGCAAAGCAACAAGCCAAGACAAACCTATGATAATGGCTGTTAAATAAGCTTTAGCTAAAGGCAAATAAGTTTGTGCCAAGTGTCCTTGTGCTTGCATACTTGCATAAAATTGCTGATCCGCATAAGCAGTATTTGCAGCCACAGAAGCAGGATTTAATCCTACTGATTTAGCGGTATTAATGATTGCATCTTGAGAAGCAAGCATTATCATGGATTGTTGCAAATAAGATCTAGCACTTACAGCTTGTTCGTTATAGATTTGTGCAGCGCCTAAGAACTTTTGCTGATAATTTGTCATATCATCTACCATACCAAGCAAAGCAGCATGGATCTTCATAGCTTCATCTGTATCTTTTTGAATCATTTCAACGATTTGAGGACCTGCATCAGAACAAGGCACAACACTTTGTTCTTCAATATTATTGTTATTTGTGAACAAAGGAGTAAGCTGAGAGCCATTGCCTATGTTTGTGAAAAGATCTTGCATTAAATTATCAGAGTTTTGAAAAAGATTTCTACCTTGTTGATTAAGCAAGATACCTACTGAAACGCAGTTTCTAAAATAAAAATCAATATTTTTTTGCAAAGTTGCATCAATAGCCGAAAGCTTTACACTTGGTAAAGTACTCATCACTTGAAGTGAAAAACCTAAACCTGCATTAGAAAAATTTGTAGATTGTGGAGTTGAAAAATGTTTTTCCATAGCTTCTAGAATAAGTCTTTCAAATTGTGTCATTAATGCAAAGCTTTTTCCTATGCCTATAGGAATTTGAGAAATGAGATAATCTTTACTAGTGACTTCATCATAAATCATAAAGCGGTGATTATTGTCATTTGGCGCTCTTAAAAACATGTGCCACACTACAGCAAAAAGTATAAACATTTTTCCAAATTCAAACACAGGATTTGTTTGTCCATCCATTGCTTTTTTAATACTAAAAAGCAATAATGAAATAGCTAAGGCTGCATTAACGATATAACTTGTTTCAGTGGTTATTCCTTTAACAGCTTGCATGATTTCATTCATTACATCGCCATAACCCCAAGTATAAATTAGATTTCCATTAGCTATTTCAGTTGCACCAAATAAAAATGAAGGTGCAAAAAACAAAGTGCTAAGGAATAACAAGTAAAATCTTTTCATGGACTATATTAAAGAAGTTAAAGAGTTTGTTTGGTATAATTATAAAAGGGTGCAACGCCAAAGGGCTGCAACCCTTTAGCGTTAATTTACCGCCCAGAAGGGAGGTGATTAAATTGCTAAACATTGTTCTAATAATTATACTCTTAATGCTTTGCTATGTCAAGGCTTATTGAGCATCCCCTGCTTTTGCAGGGTTTAGAACAATCCCTTTGGCTTACCAAACAAACTTTTAACTAAGCTTCTCTCCTTTCTAATAATTTATTTTATTTTTTAATTTGTAGGTTTTTTTGTTGCATTCTCAGTATTGTTTTGAATCTTTTCTTGTATTTTCACAGAATCAGCTTGTATTTTTCCTGTGTCAAAACTTCCTACAATATCAGCAATGAATTCACTTAAATCAATTTCGCTAAAATCTAATTTTTGAAATTCTTCAGGAGTGAAGCCTTTGCATTGCGGACCTTCCGCACTACCCCACCCTTTTCCAAGCTGAGGGCGTCCTTGTTCATTGAAAATTCTTCCTAATTTAGAATTGAAGCAACAAAAACTTTTCTTTTTTCAACGCAAATTTTAGTAAAACCTAAACTAACCTTTTTAGAACAATAAATTCCTACTTCATGACATTTTCCTGCATCGTTTAATTTAGCAAGCTTTTTCTCATCTTCTTTACAAGGTACAAATCCTAAAAATACATTATCCTTATCACAACATCCACCACCAAGTAAACCGCCAAACATATCCCAATTTTTACAACGATTATCTTGTCCATTGAATATTTATAGATACTGAACTATTTGAAACCTTATTATTAAAAAATACAAAATCAGTGCAAATGTGAAAAAACCGCTATACAACCTTAAAGAAATTGAAAAAAATAATTTCAAATTCAAATGATGCACAGTGAAAATAAGAAAAGCAATAAGATAAACTTTCAAAATAAATCTGTCTTATTGCGTGAATATTAAAAATAAAAATAACTAAAGTAGATGATCTCCGCCTAAATAAGTTTAAAAATATTCAAAAATTAAAAACAAAAGCTATATTAATTTATTGTTTTTATATCATTCTAAATACAATATATAGTATTTTAATTAAGATTAAACCGCACCATTATTTAAAATTATAATCATTCAACTTAAAATACCAACTATTCAAAATCAAATTTCAACTTACAATTTCTTAAAGTTACAAAAAATAAAAAATATTGGTTTTTTTAAAAAACTTAAAAAATATTAAGATTTTTTTTAAGTATAAAGAATATAATTCTATCCGTTTTCAAAAACCATCCCTTAAAAAAGATTATTCAATGTTTGTTTTTATACCATTATTTACAATTTTTATTTTACTTGCAGGCGGATATTTTGCCAAAAGAATTGGCGTTTTAAAGCAAAAACAAGCTAGGACTTTTTTAGATTTTGCTATTATTTTTGCTTTACCTTGTTTGATTTTCGATAAAGCATATCATTTAAATTTTGATTTTTCATTGATTATTTTTATTTTTATTGGATTGTTTAGCTGTATACTAGCAGCTTTTTTTGCTATTCTTATTGGAAAAGTTTTTCATTTTTCTAAAGTAACTTTAGTCAGTATGTTTTTGCTTTCTTGTTTTGGAAATACTATATTTGTGGGTATGCCTATTGTTGCTGGTGTATTTAATGACCCACAATTTAGCGCTGAAGTTATATTTTATGATGCTTTAGCTACAACTTTACCTATATCGCTTTTTGGACCTTTTATACTTTCTTTGGGAAATGGAGAAAAAGTCAGTTTGCTTGCTAATGTTAAAAAAATTCTTAGCTTTCCACCTTTTTTAGCTTTACTTTTTGGTTTTTTGTGTAAATTGATTACTTTACCTGAATTTATTTTCTCTCCTATTCGTTTATTTGGTGCTTCTGCGACCCCTGTTGCACTTTTTGCTATAGGTTTAGGACTTGGTTTTATGGCAATTAAAACCTCTTACAAACCTACAATAGTTATTATCTTTGCTAAAATGATTTTAGCTCCTTTATTTTTTGTATTTTGTTTGAAAATATTTAATTTAGAATTAAAAGATTCTACCATCGTTGCTATTATAGAAAGCGCAGCTCCTACTATGACTTTAGCAGGAGCTATGGTAATGAAAGCAAAACTAGATAGCAATTTAGCCGTAAGTGCTGTAGCTTTCGGAGTTCTTTTTGCTTTTGTTTCTATGCCAATTTTAATTTGGGCTTTATTATAAGCTCAAATTATATGGCTAAATTTTTAGCTAATTCTTTAACTTTCTTAAGATCAATTTTTCCTGAACCTAGGAGGGGAATTTTTTCTATTTGAAAATAATATCTAGGTTTAAAAAGTGTAGGTATATTAGAATTTTTTATAGCCTCACATACTCTTTCAAAAATTTCATTATTACATTCTATGAGTAAAACAATTTGTTCTCCTTTTTTCTCATCTTCTAAAGATGTGGCACAAAATTTAACCACTTCAGTGTCTATGAATTTGGCAATTTCTTCTTCTATTGCACCTAAAGAAATCATCTCTCCACCAATTTTTGCAAAGCGAGAATAACGATCGATAATATATAAAAAACCATCTTCATCTAAATGTCCCTTATCTCCCGTGTTGTACCATCTTATGCCATCAATTTCTTTAATAACTTCATCGGTTTTTTCTTTGTCATTAAGATAGCCTACCATAACTTGATGACCGCCTATAAGTATGAGTCCATCTTCATTTGTTTTTAAATTTTCATAATTATTTGGATCAACAATACGTACCGCAGTTCCAGGTAGAGGCATTCCCACACTTCCTTCTTTATTGGCACGATGTATAAGCCAATAATCCGCATCAAAACGATTTGGTAAATTTACACTCGCTACAGGTGTAGTTTCCGTAGCTCCATAACCTTCAAAAACGCTTTTTTTAAACTTCATTTCAAAAGCAGTTCTTACTTCATTTTTTAGTTTTTCAGCACCTGATACAACTATTCTTAAGCTTTCAAACATTAAAGCATCAAGTTTTTTATTTCTTGCATAAATTCCTAAAAAGGTTGAAGTTCCACACATAATAGTGATATTATTTTTAGCAACAGCTTTGGCAACCCCTAAGGCATCAGTTGGATCTGCAAAAGTGATACTTTTAATACCTTCAAGCAAAGGCAAAAATGTAGTTACGGTAAGTCCAAAAGCATGAAAAGGTGGTAAAGACGAGAGAATAACATCATTGTTTCTTGTGCAAAGTACATCAGAAATTTGTGCTATATTGCTTAAAATATTACGGTTATTTAGCATAACACCTTTTGGAGACCCCTCGCTTCCACTGCTAAATAAAATAGCTGCGATGGCAAGATTGTTTTTTAAAGGAGTGAAGATACTTTTGAGTATAAAACTAGGCATTATACTAACTGCTAACATCATGCTAAAAATTTTAGTTTTTTGCATTTTAAAATCTTCTATAATATCTTCAAAATAAATTAAATGTATATTTGTATCGAAATTTAGGTTTATGCCTTTATTTGCTAATTTTTCTAAAAAAGTTTTAGAAGTATAAATTTGTGAAATTTGCGCATTTTTTATAGCTGCTTTTAGAGCTTTTTCTCCAGCCGTGAAATTAAGATTTACTGCAATTTTTTCTGCGATTAAAACAGATAGATTAGTTAAAGAACTTGCAAAAGAAGCAGGTAGTAAAATTCCTATAGCTTCCTCTTTAGGAGCGTAACTTCCACGCTGAGGGTTAATGTTTAATTCTTTGGATTTTCTTTTAATAAAAAAATTAAGAAATAAACTAAGAGTCAACATTTTTCTATAAGAAATATCTCCAGCTAGTGTATCGATAATAGCTATTTGATTTAGATTTTTTTTAGCTGTATCTATCCAAGCTCTTGCTATAGTATGCATAGCTTCGCATTGTGATTTCCAAGCCATAAAAGAAAGTTCAAAAACTTTAGCTTTAACTTCATCTTTTTTAGAATGCAAAGGCATAGCTTTACCAAAAGCTATAGCAATTTTTCTTTTATTTAAAGTGCAGTTTCTTGCTGAAAATTCTTCATCGCTTCTTGAAAAAGCACTACCCCAAAGTCCTCTTATATAAAAAGGAATAATTTTTCCATCATCTTCGCTTAAATATTCACAAGCTAATTCAAATCCTGCTTTAAATTCATTTAATTGTCCATGTCGTGAAAGTGTACCTTCAGGAAATAAGCAAACTAAATTACCTTCTTTGATATGCTTTGCTATCAGTTCTAAACTCGTCTTACTTCCTGTACTTGATACAGGAATAATACCAAATTTATCAAGAAAAATTTTAATATACCATTTAGAATAAATACTTCTTTCCATAACAAAATAAATTTTTCTTGGAATTGCCATTTGTACAACAGCCCAATCAATAAAAGAAATATGATTACCCAAAAGCAAAGCTCCACCTTTTTCTGGTATATTTTCAAAACCTTCTACAAGCAAGCGGTATCGTTGCAAAAAAGCTATGCTTAAAAGTATACGCACTAAAGAAAAGGGAAGTTTTAAAAGTATATAAAAACTTCCTATAAAGGTTACTAAAGTAATAAAATAAAACAAATAAACCACATTGATTTCAAATTTTGCAAATAAAGTTGCTAAGAGTAAAAATCCTAACATGGCAATATTTTGAAAAAAATTATTTCCTGCAAGAATTTGTCCTAATTCATTTTCTTTGGCATGAAATTGGATTAAAGTATTTAAAGGAATGATAAAAAGAGCTCCACAAAATCCAAAAAAGAAAAATAAAAAACTATAACTTAATAAACTTACAAAATAAGGCATTAAAAAAGCCATTAAAAACATACCCAATGCACCAAGTGGAATAAGTCCAAGTTCTATATAATTTTTTGAAAATTTACCAGCTACTAAAGAGCCTAAAATCACTCCTATACCAGAAAAAGCGAGTGAAATTTGCACATAAAAAGTATTTTCTATAAAAAGTTCATTTTTAGCAAAGATAGGAAAGCTAACAAGATAAAGTTGAGATATAGCCCAAAAAAATGAAATTCCTATTATGCAAAGCCAAATAGTTTTATTTTTAAAAACAAGCTTAAGATTATTTATTAGAAGTTTTCCACGGATATAATCTTTTTTATTAAAAACTAAATCTTTATTTGTTTGTTTGAGCTTAGGTAAACGCCACGCAAAAAATACTTCGATACAAGAAAATAAAATTAGCACAATTCCTAAAGGCGCTACTTCTTTTAAAATTTCATCTGTTTGATTATATGCAGAACTATAAAGACTTTCAAAACTTAAAGAAAACAAAGCCATTCCTGCTAAGATTGCCATAATGCTTACTGCATTAATTACACCATTACCCATAGCAAGAAAGTCTTTTCCTACGAGTTCTTTAATAAAACCGTATTTACTTGGTGAATAAAGTGCTGCTTGCGCTCCCATTATAAAAGTAAAAATAAAAGCCATCCAAAAAGCACCGCTATAGTAACAAATGCAAATTATTAAAGTGAGTATAACATTACAAATTGCTGAAATTTTCATTACAATATTTTTTGGATATTTATCCGCTAAAAAACCCGAAGGAGAAAGCATAAGAATAAAAGGAAGTAAAATCAAAGCATTAACTATAGCATTTAAAAATAACTGCTCACTTCCTTCATAGGCCTTATAAATAGTATTTTGAATAATAATTTTATGTCCTAAATCTACAAAAGCATTGATGAATGCTATAAGTAAAAAAGGAATTAATCCGTAAATTTTCAAAAAAGATTTTTTTTGCATTATTTAAACCTCGTCAATTAGCTCTTATTTTATAAAAGAATTTATCAGTTTTTAGGAAAATTATCTATATTATCTTTTAAAATAATTCCATCGATTTTTAATTTATAAAATTTTTTAAAATTCTCTAATTTATCAACAATCATTAAAACCCTACTATCAAAAACATAAAATTCTGCAACCTTGCTAGCAAATTTTGCAAGTTTTTTATCATTACAAAGCAAAAACTTAGCTCCTAAAGCATTGGCTAAAAATATCTCGTCTTTATTTTGAACTAAAATAGCAAATTCAAAATCATTTTGACTTAAATAAGAAATCAATTTTTCATCATAAACAATACAATAAACTTTATTATCTTTAACTTCTTCAACACTTTCAATAAAAGAAAAATCTAAATTTTTTAATAATTTATGTCCAATAATAAGCATTTTTTTCCTTAGTTCTATTTTTTATTATTTTGCAAATTATACTTATAAAATTGTTACCAAGCAAGATGGCGCAGCGGACGGGGCTCGAACCCGCGACCTCCGCCGTGACAGGGCGGCATTCTAACCAGCTGAACTACCGCTGCATCCAAAGTAAAGAAGTAGAGATTATAAAACCTATTTATGATTTTATAAAATGGTGGTCACTATAAGACTCGAACTTATGACATCCACCTTGTAAGGGTGGCGCTCTACCAACTGAGCTAAGCGACCTATGATTGGCGACCCCTAGAGGATTTGAACCTCTGTTTCCACACAGAGAGAGTGTTGTCCTGGGCCACTAGACGAAAGGGTCATAACCCTAACAATAAAAATGGTGTCCCGTGTTGGATTCGAACCAACGGCCCCCTCCTTAAAAGGGAGATGCTCTACCGGCTGAGCTAACGAGACAAGATGGCGCAGCGGACGGGGCTCGAACCCGCGACCTCCGCCGTGACAGGGCGGCATTCTAACCAGCTGAACTACCGCTGCATCCAAAGTAAAGAAGTAGAGATTATAAAACCTATTTATGATTTTATAAAATGGTGGTCACTATAAGACTCGAACTTATGACATCCACCTTGTAAGGGTGGCGCTCTACCAACTGAGCTAAGCGACCTTTATAATGGTGTCCCGTGTTGGATTCGAACCAACGGCCCCCTCCTTAAAAGGGAGATGCTCTACCGGCTGAGCTAACGAGACATTTTCTGAAATAAAAATGTGATTATGCCAAAATTAGCTCTATTTGTCAAGCTTTTTTAAATCATTTTTGGCATTTTCTCTCCAAATAACGAGAAAATATACTTATAGGTAAAGTCAAAACAAGATATGTAATAGCCAAAATTACATAAGCTTCAAGAGTAGCAAAAGTATAAGAATTTATCTCTTGTGCACTTTGGGTTAATTCATTTACAGCAATAACGCTTAATAATGAACTATCTTTAATTAAATTTGCAAATTGTCCACTCAGAGGTGCTAAAATATTTTTTAAAGCTTGGGGAAAAATTACATACGCAAAAACCTGCATCTCTTTTAACCCTAAAGCCCTAGCGCTCTCAAGCTGAGATATAGAAATACTTAAAATTCCAGCTCTAAATATTTCAGCTAAGTAAGCAGCAGAAAAACATGATAAAATAATAACTCCAGCCACATATCGATTATCAAGTCCTAAATTATTTGCAACGATATAATATATCAATAATACCTGCACTAGTAAAGGGGTTCCTCTGATAAGCTCTATGTAAAATGTAGATAAAAATCTTAAAAAAACAATTGAACTTAAAGAAAAAGCACAAAAAACTCCACCCAAAATTATACTCAGTAATAAAGAAAAAAAACTGATTATTAAAGTATTTAAAAAACCTTGAAGAAATTTTTCTTTATAGGTCGCAATTGCACTAAAATCAAAATGATAAGCACTTATACTAAAACTACAATAACAAAACAATATTAAAAATAAAATCAAAAGAATTAAATTAGTGATTATTTTTGACTTTGATAGAGGTTTTAAAGGTTTAAAATTCTTATTTTTTTGAGTAAACAAAGACAATAAAAATCTCCAAAATTACAATTTATTCATTTCTTAAAGTATCTAAAATATTAATTTGAGTTGCTTTTTTTGCAGGATAAAAAGACGATAAAGCTATGATTATTAAAGCACCCACAATGGTTAAAGAAAAATCCATTAAAGACAAATCAAGTGGTAATTTACTGGTTCCATAAACATCAGCAGGTAAAGTTACAATATCAAAATTTCCTAAAAGCCATAAAGCAAAAAATGCAAGCACCACACCCACTATCATACCGCCGCCACCAATAAGCATACCTAAGGCAAAAAAACTCTTTTTTACCTCATTTTTGCTTGCACCTAGAGCAAGTAAAAGTGCTATTTCACTGCGACGATTCATTGCTATCATCAATAAAGAACTTACTATATTTAAACTTGCAACCAAAATAATAAGCATCAACACTATAAAAAGCGCTCTTTTCTCAAGCTCTAAGGCTGAAAAGAAATTTTTATTTTGTTCCCACCAACCTACTACAGCATAATCGTCTTTTAAATAAGATTTAATTTTTTCAACATCCTTAAAAGCATTATCACTATATACATGAACTCCATCATAATTTGGATTTTTAGGCGTTCCAAGTACTTTTTTCAATGCATCAACATCTGTATACATATAAGCTTTATCATAAAATGCAAGCCCTGAAGTAAAACGCGCTTTAACATCAAAACGTTTAGTTTGCGGTACTAAAGAAAATCCACTAGGATTAAGATTTGAAAAAATAAGTGAAAGTTTGTCATTTTTATGCAAACCAAATTCATCAGTAAGTGCTGATCCTACAAGTATATCAAAACCACTTAAATTCTCATCCCTTAAAGCTTTAGCAACCACTTCGTTTATTTTTTTTTCATCATTAAAATTAACGCCAAAAAGCACACCACCTTCAAAACGATTATCTCCCTTTACAACAACTTGAGTGCTTATATAAGGGCTAAATAACAAATTTGGAAATGTTTTTCTTAACTCATCTATAAATTCATCATTTACAGGAGCGTAAAATTTAGGCAAAATAGTAATAGGATAATTCATCACAAAAAAGCGTTTTTCAAATTCTTTATCAAAACCATTCATAATTGCCATAGCTACAAGCAAAACGCAAAGTCCTACACAAACTCCTAAAAAGGCCAAAAGTATAGAAAGATTGATAAAGGGTTGTTCTTTATCAAATCTTAAATATTTAAAAAGTAAATATTTTAAAACGCTTTTATTCAAGCTAAAATTCCTTGCTTAGGACCACTTTTTCCATGGCATTCTTTAAATTTTTTTCCACTTCCGCAAGGACAAGGAGCATTGCGTGGAACTTTTTTAAACTCAGCTTCGCCAAGATTATCTTCGCTTGCGCCCATTTCTACTGAGCTTTGAAGTAGCTTTTCATTTTCTTCATTGGCTTTATTTTCTAAATTTTGCACCTCTTCTTGATTAAATTGCACACTAAAAAGTAGTTTAATACTATCAAATTTAATACGATTAACCAACTCCAAGAAAAGATTATAACTTTCTTTCTTATATTCCACAAGAGGATCTTTTTGATTGTATCCACGAAGCCCTATTCCTGTTTTTAAAATATCCATTTGATACAAATGCTCTCTCCAAGCATTATCCAAAACTTGCAAATATAAAATACGCTCTATATTACGCAATTCTTTAATCTCAAGTCTTGACATCTTTTCGTTATAAGAATTTTCAAGAATTTGACTTAGCTTATCTTGCATTTCAATGACGCTTAAATTCTCAAAATCTTTTTCACTAATCTGAGTTGAACATTCATATAAAATTTTTGCTTTCAAATTTTCAAAATTTACATTAGAACCGCTTTCATCAAGTATATAATCATTCATTACATTTGCACTATATTCAGCGATATTTTGAGAAATTTTAGCTCTAATATCATAGTTTTCATCTAAAAGCTCATTGCGATAACGATAAATAGTTTTTCTTTGTTCATTTGCTACATCATCGTATTCTAACAAATGCTTTCTGCTTTCAAAATGTAAGCTTTCTACTTTTTTTTGCGCATTTTCAACCGCTCTTGTAACGATTCTTGACTCTATGCTTTCGCCCTCTTCTATACCCAAGCGATCCATGATACTTTTGATACGATCCCCGCCAAAAATTCTTAAAAGATTATCTTCTAAACTTAGATAAAAACGACTTATTCCAGGATCGCCCTGCCTTCCTGCACGACCACGAAGTTGATTATCAATACGGCGGCTTTCGTGTCTTTCTGTACCGATGATATAAAGCCCACCCAAAGCCCTAATCTCATCATCGATTTTTATATCCACACCACGACCTGCCATATTTGTAGCGATAGTTACAGCACCTTTTTTACCTGCATCTTGGATAATCAAAGCTTCTTGCTCGTGATTTTTAGCATTTAAAACATGATGAGGGATTTTCTCTTTTACAAGCATATTGTGAAAAACTTCACTGCGCTCTATACTTGCGGTTCCTACAAGTACAGGCTGACCTTTAGCATTGGCTTTTTTAATCTCTTCGATTACGGCTTTAAATTTTTCATTTTGAGTTTTATAGATAAGATCATCTTTATCTTGTCTTTTAATAGGAATATTTGTTGGTATAGAAATAACATCTAAACTATAAATTTGAGAAAATTCAGTCGCTTCTGTTTGTGCAGTTCCTGTCATACCTGCAAGTTTATTGTACATTCTAAAATAATTTTGAAAAGTAATATCTGCTAAAGTTTGGCTTTCTTCTTGAATTTTTACATTTTCTTTGGCTTCTAAAGCTTGATGTAACCCTTCGCTAAAACGACGCCCTTCACTTAAACGCCCTGTAAATTCATCAACGATGATAACTTCATTATTTCTTAAAACATAATGCACATCTTTTTCAAAAAGATTATGCGCCTTTAAAGCTTGATCAAGCTGATGTGCTAAGATAGCATTATCAAGACTGTATAAATTTTCTACACCAAAAAGTTTTTCAGCCTTAGCAATACCTGCTTCCGTGATTAAAATATTACGATTTTTCTCATCTACTACAAAATCACCCTCAGGTTTTGCAGGGGGTAAAACTGCTTCGCCTTTTTGCATTTGCTTGGCTACTTCATTGGCTTTAATATAACCATCTAAAGTGCGATTTGTAGGACCGCTGATGATAAGCGGAGTTCTTGCCTCATCAATTAAAATACTATCTACTTCATCTACAATAACAAAATTATGCTCTCTTTGAACTTTTTCAACTTTTGAAAATTTCATATTATCACGCAAATAATCAAAACCAAACTCATTATTGGTTCCATAAGTAATATCGCAATCATAAGCTTGCTTGTGCTCTATGTCGCTGTTTTGAGAAGAAAGAATCACGCCTACACTAAAACCTAAAAAGTTATAAATCGCGCTCATTTGCTCAGCGTCTCTTTTGGCTAGATAATCATTTACTGTAACGACATGTACGCCTTTTCCACTCATGGCATTTAAAACAACAGGCAAGGTCGCTACAAGGGTTTTACCCTCCCCTGTTTTCATTTCTGCAATTTTTCCATCGTGCAAAACCATACCACCGATTAACTGCACATCAAAATGACGCATATTTAAAGTTCTCTTACCTGTCTCTCTGACTATAGCAAAAACATCATTTAAGATATCATTTTCGTTTTTTTCTCCGCTTAAAATTTGCTCTTTAAATTTTGCAAATTCGGCTTTTAATTCATCATCGCTTAAATTTTGATATTTGCCTTCTAAAGCATTGATTTGTGCTACGCGCTTGAAGTATTTTTTAACTTCACGATCATTTTTTGTTCCAAAAACGGCTTTTAAGGTATTTAAAAACATTTTTAAACCTTTATAAATTTTTCAAACTATCATTATAACGATTATTTAATTAAAATTAGCTAGAATGATATAAAAAATATAATTTTTTTAAGGAAAATAAATGAAAAAAACATTCTTGATATTTTTTATTTTTATAGGACAACTTTTTGCCCTTGATCTTAATTTTAATACCTTTTCAAGCAATTTTATCCAAATAGTAAAATCCAAAAACTCTACACTTTCTTATTCTGGACATTTTATACTGAGTAAAGATCAAGCATATTGGAGTTATGATACTCCTAGTAAAAAAGAGATTTATATCAACAAAAATCAAGTAACCATAGTAGAGCACGATCTAGAACAAGTCATTTTCTCTCATCTTGATAGTATTCCAAATCTTAATGAAATTTTCAAAAAAGCAAGCCTTATAGACAAAGATAAACTTGTAGCAAAATATGATAATATAAATTATACAATTAAACTCAATCAAGAGCAAATTCAAAGCATATCCTATAAAGATGAATTTGAAAATGATGTTATAATCAATCTAAACAATCAAATTAAAAATCCAAAAATCAACTCCGATATTTTCAAGGTAAAAATTCCGCAAAATTATGATATAGTTCGCTAATTTTGCGTTGAATTTTCATCAAGCTTTATATCATAGCCTGTTTGTGGCAAATGATAAGGCTTGCTTGCATTATTTTCTTTGAATATTTGTGGAGGATTGGCGATTAAATCTCTTTTAATTTTTTCTTCTATATCTGGAGTCATTTTAGGTGTATTTAAATTATCCATATTGATTTCTCCATTGTCATTTTTATTTTCTTCATCTGAATCTTTGAAAAGCTGTTCAACTTGCTTGGCTTCTAAATTTGGAACACTAGAAGTTGGGATCTTTTCAACACCAGGAACTTGAGTTTTAGGAACTTCTAAGTTTTTAAGTGCTTTTTTTACCTCGCTGCCCATACCTTTCTCTTTAGCCTCAGTGCTTTCTAAAAAGCGTTTAAACTCCTCTAAATCAAATTTTTCCACTCCGCTTAAAGATATGATATATATATCATCTAATTTAATCTTATACTTCTTATCTAAAAATTTTTCTAAAGTTTTTTTAAAATTATTTTTTCCAATTTCTGTAAAAATATCTTCATAAAAAAACCCTGAAATTACTGTATTTACAGCATCAATTAACTTATTTTCATTTTCTTTTAAATTATTCCCATCAAATTCCAAAGAAATTTCAACTTTTTTAAGAACATTTGCTCCACTTTTAGAATACAAATCTGTTCTTATTTTATCTATTTCAAGATTTTGAGCATTTAAACTCAAAACCAAAAAAACACTTAAAAATATTTTTTTCATTTAATGCCTTTAAATGATTTGTTCTTGTATTTCGAGATCTAAAAAATTATGTTTTTTATAAAATTCAATCACATTAGAATCTATTTTTAAAATATTAGCAAAATAAAATCCAAAATTTATCTTTTTTGTAGAATAAATTTTTAAAGTATTTGGGTTTGTAGCGCGAGAAAGAGCGACATAAAGCTGTCCATTTTCAAAAATATGATAATATCACACACTAATTTTTCAATACTTATACCTTGCGATTTGTGTATAGTGATAGCATAAGCTAATTTAATAGGAAACTGTGTAACACTTGCAAGAATATTAACAACAAAATCTTTACCTGATTGTTCAAGTTCTTCCATGAAAAAAGTATAAGGTTCAAGTAAAATTTTCATCCCATTATTTTTAATAATACTAATATAAATTTTCTCCTCTTCATAAAGAATATCTTCTATAATGCCTTGCTCACCATTATAATAATTCTTATCCCAATTATTTACACAAAAAATAATACGAGCACCTATTTTAATATTTAATTCTTCCAATATATTTAAGCTTCCAACCCAAGAATCAAGTTCTTCATCTTTTATTCTCTTATCTTCTTTTTTAACCTGAGCCTTAAAGCATACAAGTGGGGTCTCAAGTTTGCTTAATTTTTCTTGATTGATATTGTTTACTTTTTTATTGATACCACAAAGTAAAGTATAATCATCTTCTAAATTTTCTAATTCTTTATAATCAATTTGCAAAGATTCAAAAAAGCTTAAAATTTTTTCATCTAAAAAACCTTGTCTAATCAAAGATAAATAGTTATAAAATTCTATATTTTGTGTTCTTTTAGGTTGAGAAAGTTTAATATTCTTAAAATTTAAATCCTGCCAAAAAAATGAAGAAAAAGCATAATAAGAATGATTAAATAAAGTTTCTTTTTTTCTTTAATTACGGGAGGCAGTTGAAAAAAATCTCCTACAACTAAAATTTTTCCATTAAATTGAGAATTTTTAAGTCTAAAGCCTATCATTTCAAAAACACTTGCGCTAACCATGGAAATTTCATCGATAATAATAAGCTCAATCGTTTTTAAAAGCTCTTTAAGTTTTGTTAATTTTTCTTTTTGTTTTTGATTGCGATCCAATGCGCTTAATTTCATCATATCATCACAATACCCTAAACAAAAAAAGCTGTGTAAGGTAACGCCGCCTATATTAAACGCCGATAGAGCACTAGAACCAAGAGCTATGGCTAATTTTTTTTGTTTTCTATAAGATTTGATAAGCTCATTTGTCAAAAAGCTTTTACCAACTCCAGCACCGCCACTTAAAAAAACATTATCATAAGCTAAAATTTTTTCTAGTTTATCAAGCATTATATTTCCTTGGCTTTAATTATAACTATTTTTTCTAAAAGGTTGATTATGAAATCTTGTTTATATTTTACTTTTATAGTGCTATTTTTAACAGCTTGTTCAACAAAAAATTTAACTTCACTCCATCATGAAAATTTAGAACAAAAAAATAAAAATCAACATTATGCAAAACTTGAATACGAACAAAATGTAAGCATTTTGCCACAATTTACTTACGATATTAATTTTGATGCAAAACGATATAAAAAATATTTCTTTAATCCTTGGCATGATTCATTTAAAAATTACAAAGGACAAAATATTTTTTGGTCCTTTCCCTTATATTTAAATTCAAAAAATACTTATTATTTTTTCAATAAACAAATTATTCCACTTTCATGGTTTAAAAACGTTACAAATAACGCAAATATCCAAGAATTTGGCAAACTTAATCAAAAAGCTTTAATTATCCAAAATACAATCATTAAAAATCTTCCAACCCAAAGAACTATCTTAAAAAATCCTTTTTTTGAAAATGAAGGAATTCCTTTTGACTATGCAAGCGATGGCATTTTAAATGCTGGAACCCCTGTCTTAATTTCACATTTTAGCAAAGATAAGCGTTATGCTTTTGTTTTAGGTGAAGCTGGATTTGGATTTGTTGAAAGTAAAAATTTGGAATTTTTCTCAAACGATAGAGCGAAAATCTATGAAAATCTCAACTTTATCACACCACTAAAAGAAAAATTTCCTATCTATAGCGAGGATGGTAAATTTTTCTTTGAAAGTAGAATTGGTGCTATTTATCCTTACTACAAAGAAGATAAAAACTATTTTTATGGAAAAATAGGTTCTAAAAAATATAAAATTTCTAAAAAAGATGTATCTAAATTTCCTTTACAATTCAATGATAAAAATTTAAAAAATCAACTTTCACAAGTTTTAAATTTGCCTTATGGCTGGGGCGGTTATAATTTTGAAAGAGATTGTTCTTTACTAACTCGTGATATCTTTTCAGCTTTTGGACTTTATCTACCAAGAAATTCAGCTGCACAAAAAAATTCTTTTAATCATTTTGATATAAGCACTCTTAGTAATTCTCAAAAAAAAGATTTTTTAAACCGCTTTGGGAAAGCTTATCTTAGTTTACTTTATTTACCTGGACATATTATGCTTTATGCAGGACAAATTACAGATAATAATATTGCCATACATAATATATGGGGCTTAAGAAAAGATGCAACCCAAAGACTTCTCATAAGTTCTAGTGTCATCACTTCTTTAGAAATAGGAAAAAATGAAATTTTAGAAGATAATTTGCTTTTATCAAGACTTAAAGAAATAAGTTTTATAAATTTAAACGAACAAGAAAAAGAGCAAATAAAAAGCTATCTTGAGAATATACAAAACAAGTAAGATTTATTGATTTAATCAATAAATCTTTTAGTTAAATCTGCAAAATATTCTATGCGTCTATCTCGCAAAAAAGGCCACCAACGACGTACATTTTCACTTCTTTTTTTATCTATTTCTATGATTTTTACACATTCGTTTTGAGAATCTAAAAGACAAAGTTCTTCACCTTGAGGGCCAAAAACAAAAGAATTTCCCCAAAATCTAATGCCCTCTTCTACCCCACTTACATCTTTTTCAAAACCTACCCTATTGATAGCTACTACATATAAGCCATTAGCTATAGCATGTCCTTTTTGTACGCCAAGCCAAGCATTGAGTTGTCTTTGTTTTTCTTCATCTTTATCCTTATCAAACCAACCAATTGCCGTGGGATAAATAAGAATCTCAGCTCCTTTTAAAGCCATAATTCTTGCTGCTTCAGGATACCACTGATCCCAACAAATAAGCACTCCAAGCTTGCCTAAACTTGTATTTATAGGTTCAAAACCCAAATCTCCAGGAGTAAAATAAAATTTTTCATAAAAACAAGGATCATCGGGTATGTGCATTTTGCGATATTTGCCTGCTATAGAACCATCTTTTTCAAAAACCACTGCAGTATTATGATAAAGTCCGGCGCTTCGTTTTTCAAATAATGAAGTAATAAGCACTATTTGATTTTTTCTAGCTATATTTGCCCAAAATTTCACATCTTTTTCATAATCATTAGCATAATCAAAAAAATCCACATTTTCACTTTGACAAAAATACTCACTTTGATGAAGTTCTCCCAAACAAACAAGCTCAGCTCCTTGTTTAGAGGCTTCTTCTATAAATTCGCAAGTTTTTTTTATAGTTTGTTCTTTATTTGAATGAAATTTTTGTTGTATTAAAGCAATTTTCATTGTCTTTGCCTTTCTTGTTCTGCATCATCATAAGGATCTAAATGAATTTGTATATCCCATTTTTCATTTTCAAACATCTTACGCACACCTTCTTCTATTTCATCTGAAATTTTATGCGCATTTAAAAGCGAAATTATAGGGCAAAAAACCAAATGTACGCTTAAATAATTACAACTTGGAGTTTTACGCGTCTTTAATTCATGATAGGAAATTATTTCAGGATTATTAGAAATCAAAGTACAAATTTTATCCACTTGTTCCTTAGGTAAAGCCTCATCCATTAAAAAAGCTAAAGCTTTTTTAATGATTTTAAAAGCAGAAAATGCCGTATAAAGACTGATCACTATCCCAAAAATAGCATCAATAATATGTAAATTTGTAAAATAAATCAAAACCAAAGCCCCTAAAGTACAAGCATTGGTTAGACAATCTGTTTTGTAATGCAAAGCATCACTTTCTATAATCAAACTTTTGGTTTTTTTAGCTACATAATTTAAAAAAAGTACAAGAAAAAAAGTCATAATTAAAGCAAAAATCATCACATAGATGCTTGAATTTAAATCTTTAATTTCTTCTTTATAATAAATCTTTAAAATACTCTCATAAAAAATAAAAATCCCCACGCCAACTATAAAAACACCTTCTAACAAACCCATTAAAGCTTCAATTTTAGAAAAACCAAAATTATAATTTTCATTCGCCTTTTGTGAGCTTTTTTTAAGAGCTAAAAAATTAAAAGCAGAAATAGCAAAATCCATTAAAGAATCAATCGCACTTGAAAGCACCGCAACAGAACCACTTGTTAAGCCTACTATAAATTTAACCAAGGCTAAAACAATAGCACATAAACTTGCTACAAGAGTTGCTTTTTTTTGCAAACTCATCTTAAACCTTTGAAACGATTTTGACAAGAACAATGCAAAGAACCGTTTTGTCGTAAAAACACTCTTGCATCTACTCCTATAATTTTATGACTAGGTAAAGCTTTAGAAAGTCTTTTAGCTATGATTTCATCATTTTTATCCTTATAAAAAGGCACAATTAAAGCATTATTTACAAAAACAAAATTCGCATAAGTTGCGCCCAATCTTCTTCCTTTATAGTATAAAGGCTTAGGTATAGGAAGTTCTACTAAATCAAAGCCTGTTTTTTTAAGCTCTTCTTTCATTTTTTGCAAAGGCAAATAATGCTCATCCTCTTCATCTTCACAAATACAATGTGCTATGGTATTTTTATCTATAAATCTTGCTAAGGTATCGATATGATGATCCGTATCATCACCTTTTATGAAACCATTTTCTAACCAAATAATTTGTTTTAAACCAAAAATTTCTTTTAATTTTATATCAATTTGGGTTTTGTTTAGATGAGAATTTCTATTTTCATTTAAAAGACAATGAGAGCTTGTAAGCATCACACCCTCTCCATTAAAGTCAATACTTCCTCCTTCTAAAATAAAATCAACCTTTTTAAGCTCCTCTTTAAATTTTTCTTTAAAAAGCTTAGAATTTACAGCATTATCAAGCTCACTTTGAAATTTATTTCCCCAAGCATTAAAAGTAAAATCAAGAGCCTTTAAATGACCATTTTCTACTATATCTATAGCTCCAAAATCGCGTATCCAAGTATCATTGGTATCACATTTAAAATACTCTACATTTTTTATATCTTTAAAATTTTCAAAATCACTCTGTTTAGGAGCTATAAGTAAAACTTTTTGAAATTCACTCACTGCTTTTACAAATTCTTTATAACTTTGTAAAATTTCCTCTAAGTAGGGATTCCAATCGCTTTTTTCATGAGGTAAAGAAAGCATGAGGTATTCTTGCTCACTCCATTCAGGAATTGATTTTATCATTTAACTACCTTTTTTGATAATAAAATTATAATTGTATCATTTTTTAGACTTTTGTCAAATTTAAGAAGATTACCTCGATATTTCGAGGCTTTAGGGTATTATTTAAAAAAGATTTTCATTTCATCATTGCTTAAAACAAGTTTTCCATTTTCATTTGAAATTTTAAAAGTTCCTTTGAAATTTGAAAGGAAAGAATTTTCAAAATCCATTACATCCATTGGGTGACAAAGCATTTGAGTTGAAGCGACGCGATCACCTTCGATTTGTAAAGTATCCGCCTTAGTTTGGTAAGAACCAAAAAAACGATTGCATCCTGAATAACCATAAAATTTATTATTTTCAAAACTGATATTTGGACTTTCCTCTGCGTTTTTTGGATCAAAAGTTTTACCATTAACTATAATTTTTTCTATTTTGAAAAGCTGATTTTGCGCAAGTTCATTATTACCTTTAGAAGTAGATGAAGTAACAGAAGTACTAGCACAACCTGCAAAAAAAGTTGCAGCTAAAGCAATTTGAAGCGTTTTTTTCATTTTATTCCTTTAAATTTGAAATTGGTTAAGTTCGCTTTCGAGATTATGACACACTATTTTTAACTCATCTGCAACTTGAAGTAGAATTTTAGAAATTTCTTCATTCTTTTCACTTACTTCAACATTTTCTTGCATACGAGAAAGTAAATTTTGT
This sequence comes from Campylobacter sp. US53, assembly GCF_004378995.1. Taxonomy (NCBI): domain Bacteria; kingdom Pseudomonadati; phylum Campylobacterota; class Epsilonproteobacteria; order Campylobacterales; family Campylobacteraceae; genus Campylobacter; species Campylobacter sp. US53. Next base: position 131,594 of record NZ_RYYH01000005.1, read on the forward strand.
ATATTCTCTTGGGAAATTTTTATTTTTTCAGTACATTGAGTTACCAAAGCCCTAGCATCTTCGTTACATAATTTAACCTCATTAGCATCATTAACCAATAAAGTGGTGTCATCATTTAAAGCTTGTACACTTTGAGCATTTTTCTTTAATTCTGCGCTAACCTCATTAATACTTTGCAAAAGCTCTTTTGTAATTTGAGCTACATTTCCCAAAAATTCTTCACTGTTCTGAGCCAACTGCCTAACATCCTCAGCAATTACAGAAAAACCTCGTCCAAAGACACCAGCCCTAGCTGCTTCTATGCCAGCATTTAGGGATAGTAAATTGGTTTTATCTGCGATCTCATCCATCATTTGAGTTGCTTTTTGTATATTGCCTGCTTGATTGACCATGTTTTCAACTTTTTTAGCCAATTCATTTTCATTTTGGGATACTGTTGATACTTTATTAGCAACATTAAACAAAGATTTAAGCATTTGTTCTAATAATAAAAAGGATTTTTCATTGGCACTATTTGCCTTATTTGACAAACTAGCAAGTTCTCCAAGTTCATTGCCAACATTTGCACCAAGTTTAAAACTTTGATCTATTTGCTTATGACTTTGTGAACTGATATCACTTAAAGAAATAGCATTTGAATTTAAAAGATTGCTTTGTTTTTCTACATTTTTTGAATTATGACTTGCACCGCTAACTGCCTTGTGAGTTTTTTCGATAAATTGATTGATATATCCACAAGCTAAAGCAATTTCATCTTGACCTTTAACTGAAATACGAGCTTTTAAATTGCCACTTCCTTGAGCTAATTCTTTAGCATGATTTAAAAGCTCTAAAACAGGCTTTCCAACAACAACTTTAAGCATTAAAAGAACCACACAAAGGGTAAAAATCAAAGCAATAGTAAATATTATAATATAAGATTGACTGGTTTTACTTATATCTTTTTGAACACCTTCTAAAGAATGCGATATATCCATAACCCCTATCACACTCCCTACATTAGCATTTGCATGACAAGCAACACAACTTTCATCTGCAATCAAAGGGCGTATCAATCTTAAATGCACAACACCATTTACATTTTCTTCTAAAGCTTGAATTTTAGGATTTGAAAATTGTTCTATAATACACTTATCATTTGAAATTTGAGGGGCTTTCATCTCAAAAAGATCTATAGTATCTTTTGAAGGATAAATTTTAATATCACTAATACCCTCTATACTTTTTGCATCTTCAATGGCTTCTTTAATTTTTTCAGGATCTCCTAAATTCATAGCCATTCTCATTGTTTGAAAAACAGAAGTACTTACAGTATCTAAATTTGCCCTGCTCATTTTATTGGCAGTATTTGTAAAATCCAAATTTAAAATCACTTGCATTACAATAAAACTTATAAGCAACACCACAAAAATTGCAGCAGAAACCTTAAATCCTATAGTTTTAAACATCATAGTTTCCTAAAAATAAAATTTTTCGGAAATATTTTACACATAATTTATTTAATTTTTATTGAATTATGTGTAAAAAACATAACATTCCATTAAACTTAATGTAAGAAATGTCTTACTCCTGTAAAATAAAGCGCCATACCATACTCATCGGCTGCTTTTACCACTTCATCATCTCTTATACTTCCGCCTGGTTCTACTATAGCCTTAACCCCTACTTTACTTGCTTCATCTATGCTATCTCTAAAAGGAAAAAAGGCTTCACTTGCCAAAACGCAACCTTGCAAATCAAGCCCCATTTCTTTAGCTTTAGCGATTGCTGCCTTTGCTGCATCGATTCTACTTGTCATACCCATACCTATAGCCACCATAGCACCATTTTTTACATAAACAACATTGTTTGATTTGGTAAATGCTGCTATTTTCATAGCGATTTCAAGATCTTTTAATTCTTCCTTGTTTGCCTCTCTTTGACTCATAAGCTTGGCATTTTTAAGTTCATCTTCGCCCACTTCATCGCTATTTTGATACACAAAACCCCCATCAATATGTTTAAAATCATATTTATCAAAACTGCGGATTAAAAACGGACTTTCTTGAGTGAAAATTTTAATGCGTTTTTTACCTTCAAACACAGCTAAAGCTTTTTCGTCTACATTGGCTGCGATGATTACTTCTACATAAATTTCATTGATTTTATTTGCTAAAGCCTCATCAAGAGTTCCATTGATTGCAACCACTCCCCCATAAGCACTGACACTATCGCATTTTAAAGCATGCATATAGCTTTGTACTAAATTTTCTTTTATAGCAAAACCGCAAGGATTTCCATGTTTTACTATAGCAATAGCTGGAGCTTTATCAAAACTACTAGCTAAGTTTAAAGCTGCGTTAATATCGGTTAGATTATTAAAACTTGCTTCGCCTTTAAGGGCTTTGAAATTTGCACTAAAAAAGGCATCAAACTCATATAAAGCCCCTTTTTGATGTGGATTTTCTCCATATTTTATATCAAATACTTTTTGTCCTACTATAAATTTACTCGCTCCAAAACCTCCGTTAAAGCGTTCATTCATATAATTTGCAATATAAGCATCATAATTTGCCGTATGCTCATAAGCTTTTATCATCAAATTTAAACGAAAATTCTCATCATTTTGACCTTTTTTTAAAGTCTCAATCACTTTTTCATAATCAAGCGGATCGCAAAGTACCATCACATCTTTATAGTTCTTTGCTGCACTTCTTATCATCGCAGGTCCGCCTATGTCGATATTTTCTATAATTTCATCAAAATCATCGCTCATGATGGTAGTTTTTTTAAAAGGATATAAATTTACACAAACTAGATCAATGCCTAAAATTTCATTTTCTTTTGCTTGTTTGATATGATTTTCATCGCTTCTTTTATGCAAAATCCCACCGTGAATCTTAGGGTGTAAAGTCTTCACACGCCCTTCAAAAAGCTCAGGACTCTTTGTAAAATCACTCACTTCTATAACTTTTATTCCATTTTCTTTTAAAAGCTTAAAAGTCCCCCCAGTTGAAAGAATCTCAAAACCTAAATTTTCAAGATCTTTGCCAAATTCTACTATGCCTTCTTTATCACTCACACTAAGTAATGCTCTCATTTTTACCTTTCTAAATGTTTTTTAACTTTTTCATAAGCTTCGTTGATTTTTTGAAATTTCTCTACGCCGATTTTAAGCTCTTCTTCGTTGACATTGTTTGCGTTTAAAATATCAGGATGGTATTTTTTTGCTAAATTGCGGTATTGTTTTTTTACCGCATTTAAATCCGCATTATTTGGAAGTTCTAAAATAGCAAAAGCTTCATCAAGACTTAATTCTTTTTTAGTACTTTTTAAATTTGAAAGACTTGCTATAAAAGCGTCTAGTTCGCTTTTTGCTATATCAAAGGCTTTAGCGATTTGCTCTAAAATTTCACGCTTTTTAGCATTAAAATCTGCATCGATTAAAGCCATAAAAACAAGCACACGCAAGACATTAAAACGCTCATTTTTAGGTAAAGGCACTTCTTTTAAAAAATCTTTTGCCACATAAAAAGCATCGCTTAAATTTTCTTTATGTTCGTTAAAACTTGCTTTTAAAAAAGCTCTTTCTTTTTCATCTTTAGCATTTGCATCTAAAAGATCTTTGATCATTTCAGCTTCATTTTCACTTACTCTGCCATCGCTTTTTGCAATTTTTGCCAAAAGTGCGATAATATAGTAATTCATACGCCTTTTAAACTCATCCATTCTTTCTTCCATAACCCCACGAGCAAAACCCTTAGCAAAGCCTTTGGCTCCTTTTGTAGCTGAGTTTAAAAAATCCTGTTTTCCCCAAGTTTTATAATACCAGTAAAACACCAAAACAACGAGTATAATTAAAACTAAAGTCATTGGATTTGCTCTTTAAAACTTTCAAAATAAAGCTTATCAAGTTCAGCCTTGCTTAACTCAATGCTATCAAGTTTAAAATGTTTTTGGCTTGTACTCACACCTAATTTATAAGCTTTTACTCCAAATTCTTTAGCTAAATTTAAAAAAGCTTCTTCATTTTCTTTGCTAAGTCCTACTATAGCACGACTTGCACTCTCATCAAAAATCATTTTTTCATCATCAAAATCACTTGTTAAATTTGCACCTACACTAGAAATAGCAAACATTTTTGCCAAAGTCATAGCAATACCCCCTATTCCTACGCTATTGGCACACTCAAGTAAAGAATTTTGATTGGCTTTATAAAGTAAATCCCAAAGTGCAAGTTCAGCTTTATAATCAAGCTCTTTAAGACTTCCTGATACTTTTTTATCTTGGATTTTCATTACCATAGATCCGCCAAATTCTCCTAAACTTTCACCTAAAAGATAAACGCTTAAATTTTCTTTTTCAAAACTAGCTTTTAAGGTTTTATTTGCATCTTCTAAAACCCCTACGCTTACTATAGTAGGACTTGGATAAATACTTACGCCTTCAGTTTCATTATAAAGTGAAACATTGCCACTTACTACTGGGGTATTTAACTCTTTACAAGCTTCTTTAATACCTTCGCAACCTTGTGCAAATTGCCACATCACTTCAGGATTTTGCGGATTTCCATAATTTAAACAATCACTTATTGCCAAAGGCTTAGCTCCTGTGCAAGCAACTTTTCTTCCTGCAGAAGCTACTGCTAAAGCTGCTCCTATTTTAGGATTTACATAATTTAAGCGTGAATTACATTCTATAGCCATAGCCACACTTGCACCATTTTCTTTGATACGAATAGCACTAGCACCTAATTTTCCATCAGCTTTTATGGTATTGGTTTGCACGCTTGAATCAAATTGATCATAAATAAAAGCTTTATTATTAATATTTTCATTTTGAAGCATTTGTATAAAAAGCTCTTGAACGCTTGATTTTAACTCAAATTTATAGTCTTTAATTTCACTTAAATACCTTGGCTCACTTATAGGACGGCTTAAAATCGGCGCTTTTTCACTTAAAGGCTCGATAGGAATAAGTCCTACAAGCTCATCATGCCAAAAAAGCTCCATTTTTCCTGTATTGGTAACTTCACCCATAACCACAGCATCTAAATCCCATTTTTTGAAAATTTCTATAACCTTATCTTCATAGCCTTTTTTCGCACAAATAAGCATTCTTTCTTGGGACTCGCTAAGCATTAACTCATAAGGGGTCATACCGCTTTCACGCATAGGAGTTTTATCTAAGTAAAGTTTCATGCCACTGCCACTTCTTCCTGCCATTTCAAAAGAACTTGAAGTAAGCCCTGCAGCACCCATATCTTGAATACCTACAATATAATCGGTTTTAAAAAGCTCTAAACAAGCCTCCATAAGAAGTTTTTCACTGAAGGGATCGCCAATTTGCACTGTAGGACGCAAAGATTTGCTTTCTTCATTGAAGCTATCACTTGCCATAACCGCTCCACCAAGTCCATCACGCCCTGTTTTTGAACCCACATAAATCACAGGATTTCCTACACCTTCAGCCTTAGCATAAAAGATATCTTCACTTTTACAAATCCCTAAAGCAAAGGCATTAACTAAGATATTTCCATTAAAACACTCATCAAAAGCACATTCTCCACCTATAGTTGGCACACCCATGCAATTTCCATAATGAGAAATTCCATTTACCACACCTTTAACAAGGTATTTTTGATGTTTGCCGCATTTTTCATCATGAATATCGCCAAATTTTAAAGAATTTAGCCCCGCAACCACTCTTGCACCCATAGTAAAAACATCACGCAAAATTCCCCCTACTCCTGTAGCCGCACCTGCAAAAGGTTCGATAAAGCTAGGATGATTGTGACTTTCTACTTTAAAAACTGCTGCCATACCTTGCCCGATATCAATAACCCCTGCGTTTTCACCTGGGCCTTGAATCACCCAAGGTGCTTTAGTTGGAAAACCATTAAGATATTTTTTGCTGGATTTATAAGAACAATGCTCACTCCACATCGCAGAAATAACCCCAAGTTCTAACAGATTTGGTTCTCGTCCTAAAATTTCTAAAATTTGTGCATATTCTTCATCGCTGATTTTATGTGCTTTTATGGTTTCTTTATCCATTTTTATCCTTTCATTTTCCTAAACAAAAATTACCAAACATTTCGTCTAAAATTTCATCTCTTTGAAAATCTTTGGTAAATCTTGCAAGTTCATTAATAGCTAAATTAAGTTCAAAAGCAAAAAGTTCTAAAGAACTTTCCTCTAAAAGCCCTTTAGCTCTAAAAATCGCTTCACTTGAAATTTTACAAGCATTAATAAGATCTAAAGAACTTACCATAATACCTTCGCTATCAAAAGAATTAAGATAATTTTGCAATTCTTCTTTTAACAAAGTGATGTCTTTTTGAGCACTAAGCTTGATAAAATTTTTATTTTGAGTATTTTTGAAAACATTTTCTAAATCACTTTTATTTAAAATCCAAAAGATTTTTTTATCAGTATTTGCCAATAAGTCAAAAATTTTCTCATCTTCTTTATCTTGCACTCTTGAAGCATCAAAGACTGCCAAAATAATATCTGCATCTTCTAAACTTTTTTTACTTAAAGCTACGCCGATTTGTTCTATAGCATCTTTACTTTCCCTAATACCCGCTGTATCTATAATGCGTAATAAATGCGTTCCTAATTTAAAGCTCTCTTCTATAGTATCACGAGTGGTGCCTGCTATATCTGAAACAATAGCTCTTTCATAAGAAAGCAAGGCATTTAAAAGCGAAGATTTGCCTACATTTGGCTTACCTACAATAGCGATTTTAAAACCTTCTATGAGTCCTTTTTTGCTTTGAGAAAGTGTATAAATTTCTTTTAAAATTTTAGAATTTTCTTCACACATAGTAGAAATTTGTTCTAATAAATCAGAAGGTAAATCATCATCAGCATAATCAATGCTAGTTTCTACAAAAGCCAAGGTTTTAACCAAATCTGTGCGAATTTTTTCTAAAAGTTCTCCTAAGTTTCCTTGCATGTTGCGTGCTATAATTTTAGCTGCAAGTGCAGATTTTGAAAGTATGAGATCTTGTATATTTAAAGCTTTTAAAGGAGTCATTTTGCCATTTAAACACGCTCTTTTGCTAAATTCCCCTGCTAAAGCAAGTCTTGCTCCTAAACTCACAAGTTCTTCGAGTAAAACTTCACTCACACTAAATCCTCCATGAGTTTGAAACTCTACTATATCTTCCCCTGTAAAACTATAAGGGGCTTTAAAATATATCATTATAGCTTCATCGATAATTTCATTATTTTGATTAAAAAGTTTTGTAAAAGTAGCATGGCGGGGGGTGAGTTTGGTTTTGTGGCTAAGCTTTAAGGCAAATTCTAAAGCCCTTTCACCGCTTAATCTTACAATAGAAATCGAACCCACACCATGAGCTGTGGCAATAGCCGCTATAGTATCACTCATCTTTTTTGAAAAAGTCGTTTATTACAACAAATCTTTGATCATTATTTTGCTTAATTCCTACATACTTATCTGGAAATTCAGCTCTTAACTGCTCTAAAGCGATTTTTATCAAAACCCCATCTAAAGGTTTGGTTTGTCCGCGTCCATGAATTTTAATTTTTTCAATCACGCTTTGTAAATAAAGCTGCATACCTTGAATTTGATTTTCTAAAAATTGAGCGATCTCAAGGCGTACTAAAAGATTATATTTTAAATTGATCCAATTATGCAAAAGATAAGAAATAGCCTTGTAACGATGTGCTTCTTTGCCTATCATCAAAGCAGCATCTTCCCCATCCAATCGAATCAAAACACAATCTTCATTATACATTTTAAGTTCACTAAGCTCTATTTTAAACTGGGAGCTTTCTAAAAGTTTTGCAAGCTGAATACGAATCTCATCTAAAATATCCTGAGTATTACGCACTCCTTTGCTTTCTCGATGAAAACTATCAAAAATTTCATCACTTTTTACTGTGTATTTTTCTTTTTGACTTTTATTTTTTTCATTTTTTATTTCAATCTTGTTTTCTTGTTTTGGCTCATGTGTTTCTGGTTTGTGATTTTTTGAACTTGTAAATTCTTTTTTAGGATTTTTTTTCAAAATCCTTTTTTTTGCTTTAGCCTCTATAATTGCCTTTTTTCTTCCAAATCCAAAAAAACCTTTTCTTGGATGCTGAATAATCTCATATTCTAAGTCCATAACAGAACATTCTAAACTTCTTGAAGCTTCTGTTAAGGCACTTTGAAGATCAATGGCTTCGATTTTCATTTTTCATGCTCCACTTGTTTTTTGTGATGTTCTTTAGCAAATATTTTATTGATAACCCATTGTTGAACCAAAGAACAAAGGTTATTTACAAACCAATAAAGCGTAAGTCCTGCTGGGAAAGTGATAAAGAAAAAAGTAAAAATCACTGGTAAAAATTTCATAATCTTAGCTTGCATAGGATCTTGCATAGTCATAGGTGTAATAAGCTGTTGTAAAAACATCGTTGCACCCATTAAAATAGGCAAAATAAAATAAGGATCCATTACCGATAAATCATGTATCCAAAACGCCCAAGGAGCTGCTTTTAGCTCAATAGCATTAAGCAAAACGCGATAAATAGCAAAGAAAATAGGAATTTGTAAAAGTATAGGCAAACAACCGCTCATAGGATTTGCACCATGTTTTTTATAAAGCTCCATCATGTGCATATTCATTTTTTGTGGATCGCCTTTGTAACGCTCTCTAATATCTTTCATTTTAGGAGCAAGATCTTTAAGTTTATTCATAGAAATCATAGACTTATAAGTTAGCGGGAATAAAATAATACGCACAATTAAAGTCATCACAACGATAGCCCAACCCCAATTTCCTATATACTGATGCAAGAAATTCAAAAACTCAAACATAGGCTTAGCAATAAAAGTAAACCAACCATATTCAACAACTGCTTCAAGGCGTGGATCTATACTTCTTAAAATCACATGTTCTTTAGAACCTATATAACCCCCTACTTTAAATTCATTATCACTATAAGCAAAAACTATAGGGTTTTTATTAGCATCCTTGCTGATTACCACATTTAAAGGTTTATCAAAATTATAAAAGAAAGTTGCATAGTATCTATCAAAAGCCGAAGTCATTACGACATTATTAGCACTTTCATCCTTTTCTACATCTCCATCTTTATAAGTTTCGATGGTTTCTTTATTATCCATTACCAAAGCACCATGAACTGTATAACTATCTACGGCAATATTTGGACGATATCCTGGACTTATAAAATAATTTGCATTCTTGCTGAGTTTAACTTCTATCTCATAATTTCCTTTTGGATAAAAAGTAATATCTTTTTCGATTTTCAATCCAGAAAGATTTTGAGTGAGTTTTAAAACTTGACTTCCATTTTCATCAACAAAAAGATTGCTAGAGTTAGCAACATAAGGAATTTTAAAAGCCTCTGAGTTAATACTTGGATCACTAAAACGCATTTCTAAAGGATAAGGACTATTTTCCTTGCTAACAAGATTTATAAATTCTCCTTTCTCATTTTGGTATTTTTTATCTTTCAAATAAAAAGCAGAAATTCTACCAAAAGAGTCAATTTGTGCTTCAAAATGCTTGCTTTGAACCTTAGATATCACACTATCTTGCGAAACTAAAGCTGCACTTGGAGTATTTGTGGTGGTATTTTGTATATTAGGAGTGTTATTTATGCTTGTGTTTTGTTGATTTTGTTGTGTAATGTTTTGTTCTATTTTTAAAGGTTGCTTTGGAATGAAAAAATAATCATAAACAACAAAAAATAAAAAAGAAATCACAACAGCTAAAAGTATACGCTTTTGCTGAAAAATATTATTTGAATTATTCACTGATTTGTCCTTTTAAAGATGATTTTTATAAGATAAAAACTTTTATTTTTATAAGGTATATATAAAAAACAAAGTTGTTTTTTTGCTAAAAATATAGGCTTAAAACATAAATTCATAGGATAAAAATTTTTAGAAACTCTAGGATAATCAAAACCCCCTTTAAAAAAAGGGTTACATCTTAAAATTCTAAAAAAAGTAGAAAAAAAAGCTAGAAAAAAATTCTTTTTTTGAAACTGCCAAAGCGCATACTCAGAACAACTAGGATAATACCTACAAGCAGCGGGTTTTAAAGGGCTTAAAAATTTCTGATAAAAACGGAGTATTTTTAGGCATATCATTTGAAACATTCTAGTTTTTTCAATCCCCATTTTAGATTTTTTTCTAACCTAGAAAAAGAAAGTTCAGTGATTTCATTTTTAGCTACAAAAATATATTTGCCATCTTGAAGATATCTTTCAAACTTAGCAAACAAAGCCCTTAAAATTCGTTTTGAACGATTTCTAATCACTGCTTTTCCAACTTTTTTACTAGCAACAACTGCTATTTTTTTTTCATAACTATTCAGATAAAAAATGATCACACCTTCGCAATGCCATTTTTTACCTACTTTATATACAGATGAAAATTCCTCGTTTGTGCTAAATTTATCAAAATTTTTCACACAGCAAGTCTTTTTCTACCTTTAGCACGTCTTGCATTGATCACCTTGCGACCATTTTTAGTTTTCATACGAACACGGAAACCGTGAGTGCGTTTTCTTGGGGTGCCATGCGGCTGATAAGTTCTTTTCATTTGATTTTTCCTTAAAAAATTATAAAATAAACTTGTATTTTATCTTAATCTTACTTATAAATTGCTTTTGATTAAGAGTAATTTTTAAATTCTTTTGATAAATTTTGAAATTATTTTTAAAAGGTTAAAAATGTCAGAATTTAAAATTATTGATTTAAGACAAGAAGATTTAGATATTTTACAAGAAATGATCATAGAATTTGCAAAATACGAAGATATGTTAGATTTTCTTCAATGCACGAAAGAAAAACTAGAACATTCTTTACTAAAAAATAAATTTGCTCGTGCTTTTTTGTTAAAAGAAAATGAAAAAACTATAGGTTATATGATTTATTTTTATACTTTTTCGTCTTTTTGGGGCAGCGGTGGAATTTATCTTGAAGATATTTATATACGAGAAGATTTTCGTAAAAAAGGTTATGGAAAAACTGTTTTTAAATTTTTAGGAGAAATTTGCAAAAAAGAAAATTTAAAAAGACTCGACTGGGTTTGCTTAAATGATAATATTTTAGGTATTAATTTTTATGAAAGTTTAAACGCTAAACATCTTAAACAATGGAGAAATTATCGTCTAAGTGGAGAAAATTTAGAAAAATTGTGTGATTTATGATAAGAAGTCTTTATTATTTAAAAGCTATGGGATTTAAGTTTGTTGATACACATATGAACCACTTTGAACAAGTACAAAATTTTCAAGAATTAAAACAACTTGTTTCATCTTGCACCTTATGCCAATTTTCCAAAACAAGAAAATTTAGTCTTATGGAACCTAAGATAAAAAATGCCAAATTGCTAATTCTTGATGTTTTTGGGCAAAAGAGTGAAAATGAAAGTGGAATTTTACTTAATTCAAAAAAAGGTGAAAAATTAAAACACTATATTTATCAAATTTTAGGGCTTTGCGATGAAGATTTTTATTTTTCTTATTTATTTAAATGTTTTTGTAATGGAAAATTTGATGATTTTTCGCTACAATCTTGCTTGCCATTTTTCTGGAACGAACTAAAACTGATTCAACCTGCTTTTTTGCTTTGTCTAGGAGAATACACATTTAAAAGCTTGGGATTTAAAGATTATCACATTTTAAAAGGTGAAGTTTTTGCTTATAAAAATTTTTTCATAATGCCAAGTTATGATTTAGATTTTATAGAAAAAAATCCAAGTTATGAAAAAAATTTCATACAAGATTTAAAAAAAATTAAAGGATTTTTATGAAAAAAATATTTTTAATATTTTTCTTATCTTGCTTTTTGCTTAATGCAAAAGAGCAAAAATTAGTCGATGTAAAACCTGTTGAAAATTTTTATCCTAAATTAAGCGTTCAAGAATGCAACACAAACTGTCTTTTTGATCTTTTAGAATCAAGATTGTATCTCAGTTTTTTAAGTGAATTTGTAGATCAAAACGATCAATTTTTATCTAATGTTTATGTAAAATTATTAAATTCCATTACTGATTTTGAAAAAAATGTTCAAAAAATTACTTCTGTTAAACTTGCGATAATTATCCCAGAAAAAACCATAAAAAGCTACTCAAATACTATAATAAATTCAAGCATAGCCTATCTTTTAAGACAAAGAGCTGAAATCAAAGTAAAAGTTTTTTTAACCGGTACAGAAGATAATGATAAAATTCGAGCCGCACTTGATGCAGCACAAGCTCAAGGATATCAGTATGCCATAGCTGGATTTACTCTAAAAGGTGCTAATGAGTTGAAAAATTACTCAGGAAATATGAAAATTTTCATACCGACTATCCATAAAAACAACATACAAATTTCAAATCAAAATATTATTTTTGGAAGTATTGACTATGATGCTCAAATTGCCACACTTTTAAGCAAATCAAATGCTAATATCGCAATATTTAGCGATGGTTCTGCCTTATCAAGCAATCTAAATTCAAGAATTCTTGCTCAAAATAATAATGCTAGAATATATACCATAGAAGGCGAGAAGCTTGATTTTAGCAGGCTTTTAAGATCACAAGGAGGAGTTAATAATGCCTCAATATTTTTTAACACTCCATTGATCAAAACAGCTCTAGCAAGTTCTCAACTAAGAATTTATAACATTCATCCTTATGTGCTTTTATCCACTCAAATCAACTATAATCCAACATTTTTAAGTTTAACACAACAAGGAGATAGAGAAAATTTCATCATTGCTAATTCTATCAATAACCACGATGATAACTTAGTCTATCTTAATGAAATTTTTAATCAAAGTATAGATTATAACTGGATTGCTTATGCTTCTAGCATAGGAGTTGATTACTTTTATACCGAATTCCTAAATAAAAAAAGCGAAAGTTTATTTAATGAGAAAATCAAAAATTCTCAAGTTGATTACAAAGTGCGGCTTATGCAAGGCAAACAAGCAAGCTTTGAAGAATTAAAATAATTCTTCAAAGAGCTTTTTTAACTGCATATTCATTCTAGCTGGTTTTTCGTTTTTAATAAAAGCTAAAGTTAATTCCATTTTAAAAAGCAAAATTTCATCTTTATAAATTTCTTGTAAAATTTCCACAGAAGCATTTTTGACTTCTAAAATTTTTGTTTTAATCTCTATCATATCTCCAAGTTTTGCAGGTTTTAAGAAATTGCAATTTGCTTTTGTAAGCAAAAAATGACCCTTAGACGCATCAAAAATATCTACTTTTTTATTGAAAAAAATTTCACTTCTTGCTCTCTCGCAAAATTTTAAATAATTACTATGATACACCACTCCACCCGCATCAGTATCTTCATAATACACACGCATTTTCATCGCTTTACCTTAAAAAATATTTTACATTTAAAAAACATTAGATTATACAACGGAAATTCTTTGATATCGCTTTTTAGCTTATATTAAAATTTCCGTCCAATCTTAATTTAATGAAGCTTTTTAACAATATTAAATATATTATAAAAATAAAATTAAAAAATAACTTTTTATTATTAATATTATTTAAATATTTTATTTATAATTAATATATTTAAGAATATTATAATTATAATTACCCTTACTTTTAATAATATTTACAAATAATGTTAAATAGTTAAAATATAATAATCAATATTCAAGGACATCTATGCCAGCTATTAAGCTTTTTAACTTCACGGGGGGGGGGTATAGAGAATTTTGGTTTAGACTTTCT